>CAIRBI010000182.1 GCA_903876785.1 uncultured Gammaproteobacteria bacterium | reverse complement strand
CACCCGTGTATTGCACGATGAACCTCTCGACAGAGGCAGCAGTCGCGGCTCAACATTTCACATAAAAAACGACAAGGACACACTATGAGCACATGGAGCGCCGGCTATGTCGCGGACATAGACTATATGTATGGCTACTATGGCGAACTGAATCCGCTACGTGTGAAGCTGGCGTTTTTGAAAGCCGGACTTGTGTGCCCGGCATTAGGTGATGCCTGCGAATTGGGTTTCGGACAGGGGTTGAGCACCAATCTGCACGCCGCTGCCTCCCTGATCTCCTGGCATGGTACGGACTTCAATCCTTCTCAGGCAGGGTTTGCCCAGGAGCTGGCGCGCGCGGCAGACACGGGTGCGCGGCTATTCGATGACACATTTGCCGAATTTGCCCAAAGGGCGGATTTGCCGGACTTTGACTATATTGGATTACACGGCATCTGGAGCTGGATCTCCGATGACAATCGAGCGGTGATCGTGGACTTCCTGCGCCGCAAGCTGAAGGTCGGCGGCGTTCTGTACATCAGCTACAACACGATGCCGGGATGGGCCTCCTTTGCACCGCTTCGCGATTTGATGGCAGATCATGCCCAGGTCATGGGTTCTCACGGGCACGGGATTGTGTCGCGGGTCAACGACGCCGTCGGTTTCGCGGACAAGCTGCTCGCGACCAATCCCCTCTACGCACGGGCGAATCCACAGGTCGTCCAACGCCTCCAGAAAATCAAGGACCTGAATCGCCAATATCTGGCGCATGAATACTTCAATAGCCACTGGCATCCGATGCCGTTCTCGAAAATGGCGCAGTGGCTGGAGCCAGCCAAACTGAACTTCGCGTGTTCAGCCCATTATCTGGATCAGATTGAGGAGATCAACCTTACGCCTGATCAGACGACTTTTCTGAATCAAATACCTGACGCGATGTTCAAAGAGTCGGTCCGCGATTTCATGGTCAATCAACAGTTCAGACGTGACTACTGGGTAAAGGGCGCGCGCAAGCTCTCCACCTTGGAGCAAGTAGAGGACTTCTACAAGCAAAGCGTTGTGCTGATTGCCCATCGGCCGGATATCTCATTAAAGCTGAACGGGGCGCTCGGAGAAGCATCGATGAGTGAGGAGATTTATAACCCTCTGCTCGATTTGCTGGCTGACCACCAGGCGCGAACCGTCGCGCAGATTGTTGACGCTTTGAAAGAGAAAAATATCACTTTCAACCAGTTGACTCAGCCGGTGATTGTGCTGGTTGGCGCCGGACACCTTGCACCGGTGCAGGATAAGGCCATGGTCAGCAAGGCTCGGATGCACACCGAGAAGGCCAACGCCTATCTTATCGAGCGCGCCCGCAGCAGCGAGGAGATCGCCTATCTTGCCAGTCCGGTCACCGGCGGTGGATACGCAGTCAACCGTATTCAGCAGCTTTTCCTGCGCGCCCGCGCTCAGGGCAAGAAGAAGCCAGCCGAGTGGGCTCAAGAGGTGTGTGATGTGTTATGGCCCCAGCGGCAGAGATTGGTCAAGGATGGCAAGACCTTGGAAACGGCGGAAGAGAATCTGGCTCACCTGACCGCAGGAGCAGAGGAATTTCTCACCAAGCAGATTCCCATCCTCAAGGCGCTGCAGATCGTCTGACGTTGCTCGGAGAGGTTGCCCGTCAGCGCTCTCAGTGTAAAGAAGAGCGCATTTTGGGCGCTGCTGCGGGGTCCGCGCTGAGTATCCACTCGGGCCAGAGCCCCCCTGACCATTCGGCTTTTCGCCACAGATCATGGAGGATGCTTAGCCATTGCCGCAGCTGCTGTGGTTGCAGCGTCACGCCCGCTTGTTCCTGCCGCAGGCTGCGAAAGAGCAGCCGCAGACTCGCTGGCTCCGCCGTGATGTCGACGGCGTGAGCGAGCCAGGCCTGAGCATCCTCGCCGGATTTTACGGGTGGCTCCGGAGAAAGCTCTGCCCTGGCCGCCTGCTGAGCCAAACTGAGAACCAGCTCCGCTGGAAGGTTAACGCCGGACTGCTTCTCCAGCCACTTGAACAGATGTGGCAGCAGCCGCGTGAGCAGCCGCTGCGTGAGCCAGATCACGACCGTACCGCCATCCTTGAGCTCGCCCGTAAGACGCATGCGCTCTTCGTCTTCGACAAACTCACTCGTCATCTTGTGCATTAGTGTCATGCTGATCCGTGACCCGCCATCGTCTGAGGGTTTTTCGGCCTATCCGAAATTGATATTGCCTGAGTCGTTGAAGAAGTCCAGATCCAGTTCCTTGGGCATAGGCTTGGTGGCAAGCTGTTGCTCGTGAATGAGTACCCTCGTCAAAGCAGGAAGATGCTGCATTGACAGCAACTGACAATAAGCTGTCAGTAATGCTCCCGAGTCGCGTAACGCCTTCAGGTCGTCCGCCTGCAGCTTGTTTAACGCAGGCTCGTCAATGCGATACAGTCCTTCGACATTGTGAGGCCCCGTCGCAGCCTGCACAGTGATGGGCCAGGCTTGCAGGAGTTGGTATTGTTGCAGCTGTGCGCAGATCTGGGCAGTCGATTGTCGGTTCGACGCAATCTGAGTCAGGAAGTTCAGTATCTCGGACACCGCGGGCGTCAGGTTCCCACCCTCTTCAAAAAACGGTTCGCCGTCATTGCCGTCCACCATGAGGCCACTGCCTTCATTGACGCACAGCACTTGCTGGTTGTCCGCGCTGGTTGCCAGCAGGAAGGGGTGGCTACGATACTGCGCAGGGATGTAGCCGGAACGCCAGCGACCGTCCGCCGTCACCAGCAGATTTCTACCTTGCTCCAGGCCTTGCAGAGCCACCAGTGCGAACGCATCGTTCTGCGGGATGAACGCAATGGGAAGACTGAGCATTGCTCGTGTCACCTCGTGGACGACCAGTGGGCAAATGGTATCGGCGGTGGTGAAAGAGTAGCCGTCGTAGCGCAGCCAGCGCTTGCCGGCATGGAACTCACGGGACAATGGTTTGATTGCGGACACGACTTTTCCTCTGACAGAATGGGATGCGCCTGATGTTTTCTGATCGCGCAAAATGAGCGGGAGACTGTATTCAATCGGCGCGGGAGTGTCCAGCGTCCACACTGGACACAGAGCCAAACTATTTTTGCCCGGCCCCAGTCGAAGGAGTAACATGATCCGCATCGCGGTTCCAACACCCCTTGCCAATTTCTGACGAGTAGAGACCAATGATCAGGCCACTGATTACCCTGACATTCCGCCCCATAATCACTCTCGCAACCAGGGCTTTGGTGCCACTCTTGCTCGCAGCCTGGCAACCTCTTTTCGCTCAGGATTTGTCACTGTTCGAGCCAGTTGCTAACGAAGATCGCATCGACAACATAGATGCCCAGCAGAATAGAGAGCAGAACGCCGCAGCAACGGTACCAGCGTTCACCCTGATCGGCACAAGCCGCGTTGGCGGCAAATATAGAGCCACATTGGCCAGCAGCAGCGGCAAGATCGTTGTGGTTTCCGGGAGTCCTGGAATTGTGCAGGATATTCCGGAGCACCCCGGCTACAGGCTTGTCGACATTGGCTCTCGGCGGGTGTCGATCGCTAATCCAGGAGCTTCGCCCTGCATTGCTGCCGCCGACAGGGGAGTAGCCTGCAGCGCAGATGGCTTGAGCCTGTTAAGTCTGGCGACAGCTGCGCCTGTTCCTGCGGCCCAGGGTGCAGAAGCGGCCGCGACGAACAGTGATTCTGCAGTCGCTCCTCAACCTGGAGACATTCCCGACAACCCCTTTGCTGCAGCCCTGCGTGCAGCGGCACTGAACGAGGCCAATGCCCAGGCTCCGGCTGGGATTTCCCCTCCTCCGGGTGCCGAGCGCTTTCAGCCGCGGCGTATACCGCCCGAAGACGTACCGCCGGGGATGCGTGTCGTGCGCACCCCGTTTGGCGACCGTCTGGTCGAACAATAGCCTGTCATTGTGATCAACAACCCCACGCTCTTGCCAACGCTTTCCGTGTCCGTCGTCATCTACAAGACGGATACAGCCTTGCTGTTGTCTGGGCTGCGTTCGCTGCTTGCAGCGATTTCCGTCGCCATGGATGCGGGAGAAATAGAGTCCGTCCACGTTGATATCATCAACAATGCAGATTCAGACCCAGCCTTGCTGAAAATGGTAGAGAAGTTGGCTGCGTTGGCTGCGGTGGCTGCTTCACAATCAGTCGAAATACGCTTGTTGGAGGGACATGGCAACGTGGGCTATGGTCGTGGCCACAATCTTGCCATTGCTGCCGCGACCTCAGACTACCATTTGATACTTAACCCCGATGTAACGCTGGCACCTGATGCTCTTGGACTGGGTTTGCACTACCTGGCGCAGAATCCTTCTGTGGCCGCGCTCAGCCCGGCGGTTCGCGATGGCGAGGGCCACAAGCAATACGTCTGCAAGCGCTATCCGTCGGTGCTCGACTTCCTGTTGCGCGGCTTCGCACCGCAGGGCATCAAACGCGCCTTTGATAAACGCCTGGCCAATTACGAGATGCGCGAGCTTTCCGAACAGGAGCCGAGTACTGGCATCCCCATCATCAGTGGTTGCTTCATGCTCTTCCGCACCTCGGTACTGCAGTCGGTTGGCGGCTTCGATGCACGCTACTTCCTCTATTTCGAAGACTTCGATCTGTCGCTGCGCGTCCACGACAAGGGCGCGCTGGCCTATTTACCCACAATGCACATCACACATCTTGGCGGCGACAGCGCCAGCAAGGGGCTGCGCCACATCGGGATGTTCGTGCGTTCGGGTTTCCTTTTCTATAACACCCATGGCTGGCGGCTCCTTTGAACATGCTTGAATCCAACAGCGTTGTGCTCGTCACCGGTGCTACCGGTTTCATTGGTCAGACGCTGACCCGGCGCCTGCTGGCGCGTGGCTGCCAGGTGCGGACGCTGTCGCGACGGGCCGCGCTCGCGGGGCCGGACGCGCAGGAAACCCGGCACTTCCAGGGCGACCTGCGTGACGAAGCGTTGCTGGCGCGGGCTTGCGATGGTGTGGACACGGTGTTTCATCTGGCGGCCTATGCGCACGTCAACCAACACGATCTGGAGCAGATGCGCGCCACCAATGTCGAGGGCACGCGGTTGTTGCTGACAGCTGCCGTGAAGAGTGGCGTGCGGCGCATTGTCTTCTTCAGCAGCATCCATGCGGATGACAGTCAGGCGGCGCTGACCGCCTATGGCAGCGCCAAGCGCGAGGCTGAGGAGCTGCTGCTTGCTGCGGTCAGGGAGCGGACGATAGAGGTCTGCTGTCTGCGTCCGGCCAATGTCTATGGCCTTGGCATGAAAGGCAATCTGCTGACCATGATTCGCCTCATCGAGCGCGGGGTGTTTCCTCCGCTGCCGACCCCCGGCGCCGCGATTTCTCTGGTGGGCCAGCGCGACCTGTGTGAAGCCGCCCTGCTGGCCGCCGCCGCACCGCAGGCGAATGGTAAGGTTTACGTCGTCACCGACGGCCGCACCTACACGATGAAAGGGATCGAGGTGAGTGTGCGACGTGCGCTTGGACGTGCGGTGCCGCGCTGGCAGACCCCGCTGTTTGTATTGTGGTGCGGGGCTGCAGCGCTGGAGGTGCTGAGCCGCGCGCTGCGCCTGCGCAACGCCCCGGGTCTGCGTTCCTATCACGCATTGACCACGGACAGCGTCTTCTCCTGCGAGAAAATTCAGAATGAACTGGGCTATAATCCCGCCGCCTCCTTCACCGATGACCTGCCCGCGATACTGCAGCAGCTCAAGCGCGGCGACCCCGGAGCCACCTAATCCTGTAATACCGAAACCTGTACTACCGATAATGACCAAACTTGAAAAACAGAAGGCCGTCGATTGAACATCACCCCTACTCGTATTCCCGATATCCTCCTCTTTGAACCGCGCCTGCATGGCGACCATCGCGGTTTCTTCATGGAAACCTGGCGGGCGTCAACTTTCGAAAATATCGTGCCGGGCGTCGCCTTTGTGCAGGATAACCACAGCAAGTCCGGAAGAGGCATTCTACGCGGCCTGCATTACCAGCTGCAGCAGCCACAGGGCAAGCTGGTGCGCGTCATTGCGGGAGAGATCTACGACGTCGCCGTCGACATGCGTCGCAACTCGCCGACCTTCGGACAGTGGGTGGGGGAATTCCTTTCCGCCGACAACCACCGCCAATTGTGGGTACCACCCGGCTTCGCGCATGGTTTCATCGTGACCAGCGACAGCGCCGAGATGGTCTACAAGTGCACGGACTACTATGCCCCGGCCGATGAGCACTCCTTGCTGTGGAACGACCCGGCATTGGCAATTGACTGGCCGCTGGAGAAGGCAGGAATAGCTGAGCCAGTGCTCTCCGACAAGGATCGCAATGCCCGGGTCTTTGCCGAGGCACCGGTTTACGACTAGTCTATGGTGCGGGCGGCACCACACATCAGCAGGGACATGTGCGAGGACCTGCGCGAGGACATGCCCGAGGAGAGAGCGATGCAAAAAAGAATCGTCATTACCGGCGCCAACGGCCAGCTTGGCCAGACGCTTGTGCGTTGCGAGATGGCCGAGTCCCACCTTCTGTTTCCTTTGGGGCGCGACGAGCTGGACATCACCAGCCAGGCCAGTGTCGCTGCCACTCTTGAGTCTTTCACGCCCGACATCGTCATCAACAGTGCGGCTTTTACGGCCGTGGATGCAGCCGAGAGCAATGCAGCTGAGGCTTACGCCATCAACGAGCAGGGTGTGAAGAACCTTGCCCTGTGGTGCAAGAGCAGTGGTGCGCACCTGATTCACATCTCTACAGACTTTGTCTTCAACGGCGAGAAGAACCGGCCTTACCGCGTCGATGACCCGGTGGCCCCCCTGAGCATCTATGGCCAGAGCAAGCTGGCGGGTGAGCGGGTGATTGCGACGCTGTTGCCCGGCAACTCCTCGATAGTGCGCACGGCCTGGCTGTATTCGTCCTACAACACCAACTTCATGAAGACCATGCTGCGCCTGATGCACGAGCGCGAGATGCTGAACGTCGTAGACGACCAGATCGGCACGCCCTGCTCGACCGCCACGCTGGCGCAGTGCCTGCAGGCGCTGGTGCAGGCGGACCGGCCGGAGGGCATCTATCAGTGGACCGATGCTGGAGTAGCCAGCTGGTATGACTTCGCCGTCGCCATTCAGGAAGAGGCGCTTGCACTTTCAATACTGGATCGCGCCATACCCATAAATCCGATCCCGACCGCGCGTTATCCGACGCCAGCCCGGCGGCCGACTTACAGTGTGCTGGACAAGTCGCGCGCGCTGAAGGAGCTGGGCTGCCCGCAACTGCATTGGCGCACGGCGCTGCGGGATGTGCTCAAGAGAATGAGCGAGCGCTGAGCCTTTGTGGGAGCT
>CAIRBI010000181.1 GCA_903876785.1 uncultured Gammaproteobacteria bacterium | reverse complement strand
GGCAGTGTGAATCCCGCGCGGCAGATCAAGGTGCAGACCAACAATCTGGAGAGCTTTGCAGATTACGAGTTCGACCAGCTCGTTGGTCAGTACACTGTCGCTTCCGACAAGAACGAAATGGTGCAACTGGCACACCAGATGATCCAGATGCATCACGATCACGCCTCGTTCGTCCCGGGATTTGTGCAGTCGTTCTATCGCATCGGACATTGGCGCTGGGTGAAATTCCCCGAGAATTTCAACCACAAACATTCCGATTCCGCTGGCGAATTGTTTGTGCACTGGTTCGATCCGGCAGTGAAGGAAGAGACGCTGGCGGCGCGCCGCTCGGGTCAGGCCTTCGAGCCGCAAATCAAAGTTTACGATCAGTACAAAGAAGAGTTGTAGGCCCGAGCTTGCATTATTGAAGTTGGGAGCATAGAAGTTGGAAGCATAGAAGTTGGAACAATTGATGTCGGAACCCTTGCTGACGGTCAGTCACCTGATCACTGAATTTGATACTGATGAAGGTCGCGTCCGCGCGGTCGATGATGTCAGTTTCACCATTGCTGCTGGCGAGACACTCGGCGTGGTCGGAGAGTCGGGCTGCGGCAAGAGTGTGACCGCGCAGTCGATCATGCGTCTGCTGCCCCAGCCGATGGGGCAGATCGCAGGCGGCTCCATCCTGTTTCAGGGGCGCGATCTTGTCACGTTGCCGTTGACGGAGATGCAAAAGATCCGCGGCGCCCGCATCGGCATGGTGTTCCAGGAACCGATGACGGCGCTCAACCCCGTGCACACCATCGGCCGCCAGCTCACCGAAGTGCTGCTGCTGCATAAGCCTATCTCGAAGGAGCAGGCGCTACGTGAAGCGGTGGCCATGCTCGACAAAGTGGGCATCCCCGCCCCGGACATCCGCATGGGTGAGTATCCGCACCAGCTCTCCGGCGGCATGCGCCAGCGCGTGGTGATCGCGATGGCGCTGGCGTGTCAGCCGAGTCTGCTGATTGCCGACGAACCCACTACCGCGCTCGACGTGACCATTCAGGCGCAGATCCTCGAACTGATCAAGGAACTGCAGAACGACATGGGCATGGCGGTGATGCTGATTACCCATGATCTGGGCGTGATTGCCGAGACCTGCTCGTCGGTGGTGGTGATGTACGCAGGCAAGGTGGCGGAGAAGGGGACTGTCTACGATGTCTTCGATAATCCGTCCCATCCCTATACGCGCGGCCTGCTGGAATCGATTCCGCGTCTGGATTCCGTGCCCAAGTCGCGCCTCAGCATCATTCCTGGCATGGTGCCCGGCCTGCTGGATCTGCCTGCCGGTTGTCGCTTCGAGAACCGTTGCCGTTATCGCAAGGATTCCTGTACCCGCGCTGTGCCGTCTATTGAAACGGTGAATCCAGGGCATGAGGTGAGCTGCTTTGAGTGGCGCGATCTCAAAGAAATTTCTGGCGCGAATGCAGGCGCCGGCGGCGACAGTGCAACCTTCAAGATGAGTGCTGTGGCATGAGCGTGATCCCTCTGGTGAATTCTTCCGTTTCTCCGCTGCTGCAGGTGCGCGACCTGAAGATGCACTTTCCCGTGAAGGAAGGCGTCTTCATGCGCACGGGCAAGTACAACAAGGCCGTGGATGGCGTCAGCTTTGACATCATGCCAGGGGAGACGCTGGGGCTGGTGGGTGAATCCGGCTGCGGCAAATCCACGCTGGGGCGCTGCATCGCACGCCTGTACCAGCCCACCTCGGGAGAGGTGATTTTCAATGGCACGGACATTACGCGTCTGGGCCGCAAGCCGCTGATGCCCTTCCGCCGCGATATTCAGATGATCTTTCAGGACCCGATGGAGTCGCTCAACTCGCGGCACACGGTGGGGGAGATTCTCGAAGAGCCGTTTATTGTCCAGAAGATCGGCGACAAGGCCTTCCGGCGCCAACGGGTCAAGGAATTGCTGGAGGTGGTGGGCTTGCCCGCGCGCTCGGTGACGCGCTATCCCTTCGAATTTTCCGGTGGTCAGCGGCAGCGCATCGGCATTGCCCGCTCTATCGCGCTGAACCCGAAACTGATCATCTGCGATGAGCCGGTGTCGGCGCTGGACGTGTCGATCCAGAGTCAGATTCTCAATCTGCTGATTGATCTGCAGAAGGAATTCAATCTGTCTTACCTCTTCATCGCTCATGATCTTGCGGTGGTGAAGCATATCTCCGATCGCATCGCGATCATGTATCTGGGCAAGATTGTCGAGAGTGGCGTCGGGGAGAGCATCTACCGCACCGCGCGTCATCCCTACACGCAGTCGCTGATTTCGGCTATTCCGGTGCCGGACCCGCACCACAAGTCGCAGCGCCAGATACTGGTGGGCGACGTGCCCTCACCGATCAATCCGCCGTCAGGCTGTGGGTTTCATACCCGCTGCCCGAAGGTAATGGATGTCTGCCGCAGCACTGCGCCGGCACTCAGCCCCGATCATCAACCGGTGTCGTGTCACCTGTTCAACACCTGACACCTGTGGGAGCTTGCCTGCAAGCGATGGCAGTATGTGGGAGCTTGCCTGCAAGCGATTCTGGGTTACAGCGCAATCTGCCATCGCTTGCAGGCAAGCTCCCACAGAATGGGCAGGATCAGCCCTTGCCCTTCATCTTGTTCGGGCCCTTGAGGCTGTCTTTCTCCATGTACTGAATGATAGCCCCGGCGATGTCCTTGCCGGTGGCTCTCTCAATACCTTCCAGGCCGGGTGATGAATTCACCTCCAGCACCAGCGGGCCGTGATTGGAGCGGATGATATCCACGCCCGCCACATCAAGGCCCATCACCTGCGCGGCCTTGACCGCCAGTTTGCGCTCGTCAGGGCGAAGCCTGACTACGGAGCCCGTGCCCCCAAGATGCAGATTGGAGCGGAACTCACCCGGTGCGGCGGTGCGTTGCATCGCGGCAATCACGCGGTCGCCAATGACGAAGCAACGAATGTCGGCACCACCGGATTCCTTGATGAATTCCTGCACCAGAAAATCGGCCTCCAGACCACGGAAGGCGGTGATCAGAGCCTCGGCTGCCTTGTCGGTTTCAGCCAGCACGACGCCGTTACCATGTGTGCTTTCCATGATCTTGACGACCAGTGGAGCGCCGCCAACCGAGGCGATCAGGTCGCTGGTGGCGTCCGCCGAGTGGGCATAGCTGGTGATGGGTTGGCCAATGCCTTTGCGGGCCAGCAACTGGTGCGCGCGCAGTTTGTCGCGCGAGCGGGTGATGGCAATGGATTCGTTGACGGAGTAGATGCCGCACACTTCAAACTGGCGCAGTACCGCACACCCATAGCCGGTCACGCTGGCGCCGATGCGCGGGATG
>CAIRBI010000180.1 GCA_903876785.1 uncultured Gammaproteobacteria bacterium | reverse complement strand
CGGCTCATCACGCTCTTTGGACAGGAAGCGCTCGAACAGCAGCTGCATGCGCGCAGGGTCCACGGACGTGATGCCGAGGCAGTAGCAAATCACCGAGTTCGCCGCCGAGCCGCGCCCCTGACAGAGGATATTGCGGCTGCGAGCAAACACCACGATGTCATGCACGGTGAGAAAGAAATGCTCATAGGCCAGCTCCGCCACCAGCGCCAGCTCCTTCTCCACCAGCGCCTGCACCTCGGAAGAAATACCATCCGGCCAACGCCGCCGCATGCCCTGCTCGGTCAGCTCACGCAGCCAGCTGCTGGCGGTGTGCCCGACCGGCACCAGCTCGTGGGGGTATTCGTAGCGCAGTTCACTCAGCGAAAACTGGCAAAGAGAGGCAATGCGGACACTCTCCGCGAGCAATTCCGGCGGATACAGCTTCGCCAGCCGCGCCAGTGGCCGCAGATGCTGTTCGCCATTGCCGGGAATATCGAAGCCGAGCTCGTCAACCCGGCACCCCAGACGAATGGCTGCCAGGGTGTCGCACAGCATCCGCCGCTCGGGAACGTGCATAGTCACAGCGCCGCTGGCCACCAACGGCAAGCCCAACCTCTGCCCCCGCGCCTGCAGAGTGGCAAGCCATCGGCGATCCGCTCCCTGCAGCAACAACTCAACGGCAATCCACACCCGCCCCGGCAACAGCCTGCTCAGCCAGGCGCCTTCCTCGTCAGTCAGTTCATCGATTGTCGGCTTATCGCGTGTCGGTTTGCGGGCAGAAGATACCCACAGGGCGAAGCAGGCATCCAGCCCTCCAGCAAGGGCCTGCGCCTCTATCAGCGCGCGGTCTATCCGATAGCGGCCCTTGACCGCCTGCCGCCGCGCCAGCGTAATCAGATGAGAAAGCTGCCCATAGCCGCGCCGGTTGCGCGCCAGCAACACCACGCACAGGCCATCCTCCAGCACAAAGCGGCTGCCGATAATCAGCTTCAGCCCGGTATCGCGCGCCGCCATGTGAGCCCGCACGACACCACTGAGCGTGCATTCATCGGTGATAGCCAGCGCGGCATAACCGAGTGCGCAAGCTTGTGCGACCAGCTCTTCCGGAGAGGAGGCGCCATGCAGAAAGGTGAAATTGCTGAGGCAATGCAACTCAGAGTAGGCGGGAGGGGTTAGGGAGGACGAGGTCATGGCGGCGGCACATAATACTGTTTTTATGTACAGTATTCTGCAAGCCGCAGAGAGTCAATCACGATCACCCGGGATACTTGCCCGTGAGAGATTTATTGTGGGCTTTCGAACTGCACCGGTTCCTTGTCGAGCCGGCGAACGAACACGGTGCCAGCCAGCTTGTCATGCCAACCCTGCTTCCTCTTGTCGATGCCGACCCAGATCAGCCCGAGGCACATGGGCAGGATAGACACGTAATAGGCCAGGTAACGGCCGACGAGCTGCCCCACGGAAGGCTTGCCGCCGGTCCTGGCATCGACCACCATCAGACGCAGGGCCATCTTGCCCGGCGTCGCCGACTTGTAGATCCAGAACAGCACGACAGCGACGCCAGGCAGAATGTAGTTGAACAGAATGTCCCACAACCCCGTGGCGGGCACCCCGCCCAGCCAGTAGTCGCCTCCGTAAATGAATGTCAGCGCCGGTACGATGATGAACATCATCAGCACCGTGTCGATCAGCGACGCACCAACCCGCACCCAGAAGCCTGCGTATTCCATGTTGTTCATAGAGTCTCCAGAGAAGTAAGCGCCAGCAATAGAAACGCCAGCGCACAGAATTTATAGGTCATCGCCGCCCAACCCCGGCCCGCGCGGCGGAACAGTCTATCCACCAAGGCCGCGCAGAAGAAGCACCAACATAGAGAGCAAAACATGAATCCCGCAAAGAAGACTGCATAGTCCACCGTTTGCGGATCCGGCACGCCAATAGCACCCAGAGCACTGCCTACTGCCGCCCAGTAAGCCAGATTATGCGGATTAGTGAGGGAAATCAGCGCCCCTGCCCGCAAGGCCTGCCGCTGACACTGGGTGGCATCGATATCTACCAGGAAATCCTGGTCCGCCGCACGCCAGGTGTCCCAGGCCAGATACATCAGATAGCCACTCCCTGCCAAGGCAACCGGAACTCGCAACCACTCCAATTGCAGCAACAGCCCGACGCCAGACAATCCCAGTATGGCCCACAAAGCATCGCCACTGAGGGAACCCAGTTGCACCGCCAGAGCGGGAGCAAAACCACCACGCACACCTTGGCGCACTGTCTCGGCAAAGACGGCTCCTGGCATGGCGTTGTAGATCAGGCCCAACAGAAAAGCGGCAAAAAACAGATTGAGCATGGAGAATTCAATACCAATAAAAAAGGGAGAGCAGGGGCACCGCCCCAGCTCTCCCTCTGGACTATCTCACACTACGGCTTTACATAGAATCGCTGCTTGTCGCCACGGGCGTTCGTGAACTCGGCCGTGGTGGAATCGATCAGCCTGATCGAGGGTGTCACTGTGGTGCCTGTCGCGCCCGGAACAACTTCGAACTCCGGCTTCAACGTCAGTGGCTGACCACCGAACTTCAGCGAGATGCTGCCATCGACATTCACCTTCAGGTCGCCGACCTCGGGGATCGCTTTGGTGGCATTCTGGAACTCATCAGGGCTCTGAATGGTGGGCTTCACCTTCTGAGCGGTGCCGTCCGGATACACCACCAGCGCCTCCTCGGTTCCCTTGGCTCCCGAGCGATAGAGCCCCGGTGGCTGAGTGGACTTGGTGACAAACGG
>CAIRBI010000179.1 GCA_903876785.1 uncultured Gammaproteobacteria bacterium | reverse complement strand
GCGATAGGTCAGCCTGTAGGTATTGAATTTATAGCTGCCTCGGGTGGGCGTAGCCGCCGCAAAATCGGCGTCCTGAAAGCGCACCGCCGTGTCCAGCGAACCGTTGCCCGCGACGCTCAGCGGCGCAAGATTCAGGCGCAGTGCGTGCCGCTCATTGAAGTCATAGGTTGCATACAGCCTTGTATATGAAGCCGGGCCGTCTCCCGTCAGGTCCAGCAGGTCAAAGCGAGTGCCGGTGTCGTTGGGAATGCGCACGTTATTTCGGCCGAACCAGGCAGGACCCGCCTCCAGTTCCAACGTCCATTTGTCGGTATTGGTGATGGCGCCCGCAGATGAACCCGGGGAATCGGCAGCTTGTACGGCACTGCAAAGCGTGACTAGAAGCGTGACTGATAAGATGGATATATATTCGTGCTGAGTCATAGGTCTTTTTGCGTCTCGGCAGGCCGACCCAGAGCAATCGCCGCGAGGGTCGTCGTAGTCAGCTCGTAAGCAAGAGCACCCCACGTGTAGACAGTCATTGTGTCGGTGCTGATCAGCGCGGATATCAGGCGCGCCAAAGCCAGCGCTCCGATTCCAGTCACCAGAAGCGCCAGACCAGCACGGTAATACTCGTGCCTGATAGCAGCCATCAGGCAGAACAAGCCAATGCCCGTTTGCAGCCCTCCATACATCGCGCCGACTTCGGCGAAGGCATCGCCGTTGCTCATGACAAGACCAGCGAATCCCGCTGGTACAGCAGGTGAGATGAGACTGACAAGCCCGTAAGCGATAAACACCAGGGCAGAAACCCACAATATCGTTCTACCCAGCATTACTGGTTCTCCGCAGTGAAGAAAATTGAGTTTGAAAAGCGTTTGGAACGTCGAGGCATATTAGCCAACTCTTTCAAGCCTGTCTGCATCGTCGGGCGAACATCTCCCGGAATCAGGTGAAGCCAAAACGAAAAAGGGGCCCCACCGGGGCCCCTCTTCCTTGTTACTACCACCATCAGCGCCAAGAGACTCGCTGATCAGGCGGCATGACTATCCGCTGACTTAGAAATCGTAAGTCAAACGCGCATAGAGTGAACGGCCCATCGGGTCCTGCAACTCGCCAATTACACCGGCGAAGTCAGGAGTACGCTGAGCAGCGCGGTCGAAAATGTTGCGCGAGCCAACGCTGACTCCCATTTCACCACCGTACAGGCTGATGCCACGGTAGGAGTACGCCAGGTCGAAGTCGGTCCAGGCCTTGATCTGACCACCGATAATCGTCGGGTTCGGGTTGGTGCCACCGAACTGCAGGATGGACGGAATGTAGTTGGTACCATCCCAATCCAGCGCGCTCAGGTAGTGCACTGTGCCAGTGACGGCGTGGTTAGCCATGGTCCAGCCCAGACGCAGGTTGGCCTTGATCTCAGGCACTGCTGGCGCGGTACCCGTCAGCAAGTTGGTTTTGCCAAGAGCCTCAACGAACGCGCCGCCCACATTTTCCTGGTACTCGAACGAGTCCATGATCGTGGCCTGCAAGTTGATGCGGAAGGCACCCCAATCCCCCATATCGAAGCGGTAGTTGCTCTCCACGTCAAAGGCTGTAACCTTGACGCTCTGGGCGTTCACATTTCCTGGAGTCGTGAGCTGCAGAATGGTGCCAACGTCATCCGGGTCACGCAAGATTTCCGCGTTGTTTTTCCCGCTGGCCAGCCAGGCAGCAAGCTGGGCCCTGGTGGGCTGATTGGCTGTACCCACACCGCTGCCAGCGAAGCCGGACCACGCCTTGAAGGCGGCGAACTCGTTGTTCATGACCGTTTGGCCGGAGATACCGACGATACGGTTATCAAACTCGGTCTCGTTCCAAGTCAGCGAGATGTCGAAATCACCGAACGTCAGATCCGCACCCAACTGCTTCGATGTGGAGAACTCGTTTTCCAGCGCCGGGTTGCCGCCGGAGCAGGAGGTGGTAAACGCGGAGTACGGAGTGAAGCGGTCAGTCACAGTAGACAAACCACAGGTGACCGGATTCAACAATTGCTCGAGCGTTGGCGCAATGAACGCGTCGCCAGTGGTAGCCCGCAGCGTCAGCCAGTCGGTTGTCGCCCAGGTGATGCCGAATTTCGGATCCGTGGACTTCTGATCGGTGCTGAAGCTCTCATGACGCACGGCAGCTTCGATTTCGACGGTCTCCAGAACAGGAATCGCCAGCTCGACGAAGTAGGCATCTACTTCACGGGTACCCGTCGTGGGTGAGAGCGGGAACTTGCTGGTGGTATAGGCATCGCCACGCATTTGAACGGGGTCCGGCGTGTTGGTGTACTTGTCGTTGCGCCACTGGTAACCCACTGCTGCGCCGATCACGCCGCCGGGCAGTTCGAAGCCGCCCAGCGGAATCTCGCCGTTCAGCACGATGTCCACGGTATCCAGCCAGGACTGGGTCATTTGGCGGCCACGGCCGGCGACGGCGTTCATCACGTCCTTGGTGTTGTTGTTGGCCTGGTCTACCACGAAGAACGGGTTATAGCAGGACTTGCGGTCACGCACCACGTCGCACTTGAGGCCCTGCTTCATGGCCTCGATGTCGAAGGCTTGGTTTTGCATGTAGCGCAGTTCCTGTGCACTCTTGGCGTAGGCGGCCATGCCCTGCCAGCCTTCGATGAAGGGTACTGTGAAGTCAGCCTGGAACAGCATGCGGCTGTTGTGGTCGGTGCTGCCCGACAAGTTGTCGCCGTCAGCGGTATGACCATCTGATCTTGTGTGCGTCTTGTTGATCGGACGCAGCCCAGTGACGCGGACGTCTTCGCGCAGCAGCACACCGTTGGCAGTGGTGCCGGAAACAAGATAGTCCATCAGGCCGTCTTTGTTGATGTCCTGGGTGCCACGGTCTGGCAGGCGGTCGCCATTGAGATCGACGCCGTATAACTGCATGCCGGCAGCGTTTTTCGCCAGGAACGTGTTGCCTGGTTGCTCACCACGAATGATGGGCAGTTCGCCGATGCGAGCCTGGCCTGGGTTGGACGTGGAGGTGTAGGAGGTCTGATAGAGACGTGACGTGAAGTACTGCGCACGCAAGGTCAGGTCTTCGTTCATTTCCCAGGTGGCATTCGCGAAGATGGACCCGGTGTCGGTCGGCTCGCGATAGCTGCGCGTATCGCCGTAGTCGAACCAGCACGTGTTGCCTACCTTCATGCCGAAGGCGTTATTGGCCACATCCTTCTTATAGAACTGGCGCTGACTTGCCGGGGCGCAGTTCACATCAGTCTGGGCGGCAGATGCGCCGGTGTACTGGCCCGCAGCGTCGCGGACGGGGACTCTGTAGTTGCCGGGCGCCGAATTGGAGTAGTTCATGCCAGCCTGGGCCAGGTACGGACGCTCGTCCCAGGCAAGACGGCTGTTGGTCTTGTACTGACCCGCCAGTACCACGTCGAGGCCGCCGATGTCGCCGCCCCACATCATTTGTGCAGATTCTTCGTCGTAGTCGCCTTCGCCATCGCGTTCGCCATAGACTTCGATCTTCGTACCGTCATAAGAGCTATACGGAACGAAGTTGACCACACCGGCTACTGCCTCGTTGCCGTAAAGCGCAGCGGCGCCGTCTGCCACGATGTCGATGCGCTGGATGGCGATGGTGGGCACCATCATCTGTACGTTTTCGTCAGCGACGCGCTTGCCGTCCACGAGGGTCAGGGTGGAACGTGGGCCCAGACCACGCAGGTCAATGCTCTGGCTGCGCGAAGAAGTCCCTTGAATGGTATTTGTGGTAGAGGAAGAAGGACCGCCCACGAAAGACATGCTCTGCATGACTTCGCCGAGGTTCATGGTGCCTTGGTCGGCAAGGTCGTCAGCGTTCAGCTGAGTAACCGAGGATGCCGCCTGGAAACCTTCGGAACGGCGGATATAGGAACCGGTAACAACGACCTCTTCCACCTCAGGTGTGGCTCGGGCCGGGGCCTGGGCAAAACTTGGGTTGGCCAAGGGAAGCAGTGAAAAGGAAATAGCTGTGTACAACAGCCGACGCTTGTGGGGAATATTGAATCGCATATATCTCTCCTGAAAGTTGTTTTTGTTTTCTAAGGCTTGCCGAGATGGCTCCCGCAACTACTACACATACGGAACGATCGGATACTCGCTCAGCGCGAGGGAAATTGCAATAGTCTGTAACATTCGGACTGAGCTGCAGACCAAATGATTCGTCGATAAAGGGGGAATCAGGGGTTATAGACTTGGCATTATTGGCTGAGCTCGTTGAGACGCCCTCTCAACATCTGCAAGATATCTCCCAGCTCTTTAAAATACTCATTTTGGCCCGCAATTTCGTTCATCATTGCGGTGAGTTGCTCGAACTCGGGCTGCAGCTCCTTGACAAGCGCATCATTTCCGATCAGCTCGTCGGTTCCCAATCGGTACTCATTGGCATTGGCACCGCGGCGCTCGGATACAAATTTGGGTTCGCAGCCAACCTGGGGAATATTAGTTCCTGTCGGGGTGAATTTCTGGCAGACGACATCAAATTTATCGTCTTCATTCAGGGCATTGAACACCCGGTAGAACTCGGTCTGGATTTTTTCAATTTCAGCGCGCAGCTGCGGCATCGTCAAATCTTCGATCACTACTTGCTCTTCCTCTGCGGCATACAACATCGGCGCAGCGCAAACTGCCGTCAATCCCAGCACAACACATGCGCCAAGCACCATTCTTTGTATTTTCATGTGTCATGTCCTCTTTAGTGGGCCGGGGGCTCGCTTCCATTATGAAGCTGGACTAAGGATCGATTCAAATATATCTTCTGGCCATTCAGAAATGACTGGCTCCAGGCCCAACCGACACAAGGTACATCCCTTTGAAAATTACCACCCAAGCGCTATTCCCCAGCCTCGTCTGGACAACCCTGTTTGACGACCGTGGGCACTTTAACGCCAAATTGCTGGAAAGTGCCAAGCGCATGCGCAGCAAAGATCCCGGAGGCGTGGCAAATACCAATGTGAAGGGCTGGCAAAGCCCCAACATTCTGCAGGATCTCCCAGAGTTTGCGGATATCAACCTGCGTATTCTGCAGGTCTGTGAGCGCATCGGTGAATCGCTGAATTTCAAGTCAAATCATACTTACACCCACCAGGCCTGGGTCAATATCAGTCCGCCCGGGGCTTCCAACAAGCTCCACTTTCACCCCAATTGTCATTTCAGCGGCGTCTACTACGTAAGCCTGAAAGCGCCGGAATGCGGCAGCATCTTCTTCCGGGATCCGCGCATTGCGTCAAGGATGATGACTTACCCTGCCGTCGAACCCACCCCCTTTACTGCCGACGAGATACAGATGCGTCCGGAGGCCGGACGCATGTATGTGTTCCCCGGCTGGCTGGAGCACGGGGTGGAGGAAAACATGAGTGATCAGGACAGGGTGAGCATCAGTTTCAATGTCCTGGCAGTACCAGCCTAGTAAACGTCAAAAAGCGCTGTAGAACATCAGCGTTGTCATGCGCGTGCCGTTGGCAGGGCTGCCACGGTAAGCGCTGCCTGAGTATTCTGTGTGGTTGAGTTGCAATTGCACATTCTGCAACAAAGAGTAGGTGCCGCCGATCATCCAGGCGTTGTCGCGGCTGTTGACCGCACGACCATTGTCACCACGCCGGTAACTCGTCAACACGGTAATCTTGCCGGGCACTACGCCAAGTTGCCCAAGAATGGCCGCCGCCTTGCGGTCTTGCGGATTGGCATTGAACAAGTTCCGCGTCACGGAGCCTGCCGGTGTTCCTGCAGATTCCGCGTAGGTCACGTACACGCCCAAGGGCATTTCACCATAAGCGCCTTGTGCCTGCGCATCAACGGCCCACGCATCGGTATCGACGCGGCGCAATAATGCGGGGTC
>CAIRBI010000178.1 GCA_903876785.1 uncultured Gammaproteobacteria bacterium | reverse complement strand
TAGTTCTATTCCCTTGTCTTCATTTTCTAGTTTAGCGAAGGATGGTTTCTAAATTACTTCAGTCCTGTACGGCAGCCCTTCTATGCAAGGTGGTACTTGCAGGGACTTTGTAAACTCCAGTGGGTGGTGAAGTGGGTCAACAAGATTGCGCTTGCAATTATCGCGAGAGGGGGCTGGGAAATCCTCCCCAAAACCTTCTGAATACCTCCTATAACTCTGGAAGGAGCTGATATAGGGGCGTGCAGACGGATTGGGCGCTTCTCGCCTTGCTGAATCATGAAATGCAGAAATCGAGAAGGCCGGAGCGATCTATGGCGATCAATCCTGCAGTATGGCCAGCTTGCGGGAGCTCAGCTCGGTCCACTGTTCGGGAGTCCAGAGGTTGTTGCGGGAAAGGAAGGTATTGCTCTCGTAGGCTTGACGAGATTTTTCGCTCAGTCCTACCCCGGTAACTGACTCTGTCGCCATGATTCCCTCCATGAGCTGACGCTGCCAGCTCTTGCCGAGCCCCACTTCTTCCAGCAGGGCCTGGTAACGGGGGTCCTCCAGCACGGAATCGGGGAAGTACTTTTCGGCGGCGTGAGTGACGTTGAACAAGCGGCGTTTCTGGATTGCCGTCAGGTTGCGCCACAGCGAGATGCCTGTCTCGACATCACCCAGCATGAAACTGAGGGCGCCCTTGTTGAACCCGAAATCTCCTTCCCGGCTCATGATGTCCTGGTAGGCTTCGTTGCCTAAAGAAATGTTGCCACTCAGGAAGCCGATGACTGCCTCGCTGAAGTGGGCGAGAATGCCGTCGGTATCCACTTCACGCTGACGGTTAAGATAGGTCTCCGCCTGACCGAAATCACCGGTCAGTGCATAACTCGTCGCGACTGTTCCCAGGAAACCGATGTGATAGGGGCGCTCCTGCAGCTGCCCTTTGGCGCTGAGCAACATGACGCGTGGCGGCTGAATGTTGTTGCGGTAGCTCCAAACCTCATCGGGAGATATCTCGAAAGGGCCGACTTCGCCGGTGGCGTCGAGCAGTCTGCTGGCCTCGTCATACAGCCGTGCGCCGATCAGAAAGAGCGCGTAGTGGGCTACTGCGAACTCCGGCGGATGGCCGGTGAGAATCTGCTCGCGCATCTGCATTTCCTGCTGAATCTGGTTGTTGCCGCCCATGCGCAAACGTATTTCGTTGAGAGAGCGGAGCACCTGGCTCTCTGGCGCGATGCGCGAGACTTCGCGGTGGATGTCGGCGATCAGCAGGCTCAGTTCTTCGATTCTCGCATCGCTGCTGTATACAGCAAGGTTGTTCGCGGCCGTGGCAGCACCGTGATAGGCGTTAAGAAACTCGGGGTCCAGCTCGATGGCGGCGAGGTGATAGTCGATGGCGCGCTGGAAGTCTTCGGGGCTGAACTGATTGTAGTAGAACTCGCCGCGCAGGAATTTCTCGTAGGCCAGTGCGTTGGTGGTGCCCCAGTCGAGCATCTGCGAACGCTCCTCTTCGTCGAGGTGAACGCTCAGGGCGCTGACTACATTCGAGACGATCTGATCCTGCACGCCAAACAGATCCTGAATCGGAAAATCGAACTGGTCGGAATATTGATGGAGGCCATCGCTGGTGCGGATCAGCTGGACCGTCACGCGCAGGCGTCCCTCGGCCGACTGCACGCTGCCCTGCAGCACATGATCGGCGTTCAGGGTCTGGGCGCGTTCGATGGCTCGTTCCGCGGAACGATTGTCTTCCGGCCCATCCAGCCCGCGTCCGGGCGACAAGACCTCCAGGTGGCTGAGCTTGGAGAGGCCGTGCACCAGTGATTCGCGCAGTCCATCCGTGACGAATTTGTTGTCGGCGCTCGGTTCAAGGTCCACAAAAGGCAGCACGGCGAGACGCACAACTTCATCTTTATTGCTGGCCACCTGCTGAGCGGGCCACATTAGCACGGCCAGGAAGATGGCGGCGGCCGCCCCGCCGGCCATGATGCGTTTGTCCAGCAGTGCGCTGAAGCGCAGCTTCAGTGGAGAGATTTGCGTCACCTCCAGCGCCGGGATTTTCTCGGAAATCACCTGCGGGCCCTGGACCGGGGCGGTCATGACCACCTCGGCGATCAGCGAGTAGCCGCGTTTGGGAATCGTCCTTATATAAGTAGGATTGTGCGCATCGTCCCCGAGCGCGCTGCGCAGTTCCGCGATGGCCTTGTGGACGGCATGATCGGATGGAAACGAACCCTGCCAGAAACGGTTGAGCAACTCCTCGTGAGCGACCACCGCGCCAGCCTGCTCTGCAAGGTAATGAAGAACGTCCATGCTGCGGGGCGTCACTTTCACCTCGGTGCCGCCCTGAATCAGCGTGCAAGTGGTGAGCGATGCCTCCCAGTCTCCGATCTTTATTCTGCTTAACTTGTCTGACGCCACTGACAGTTTCATCCGGTTTGAAAATGATCAAGCACACTTGCCGAAAATCGGCTTCAAGTAGATATCAGAACGTTTGAGAGGTCAAGGGAGCGGCAAAGTGGTGCAAAGTCCAGCCGTGAGGCTGGGGGCCCTGCTTAAGGAGGTTTTCAGAAGGATTTTGGGAGGACTTTCCGAGTGTCGATCGCAATAATTCGATAGCCCTGACACCCTGGCGTGAGGTGGGCATCAGTACCATTCGTCAAAGAGGATCAAGCAAGTGTCAAATCCAGTTTCCCGTCGTGAGTTTCTGAATCTGCTGGCCGCCACTGGCGGCACGGCTGCCGTCATCGGTATTACCAGCGCCCTTGGCATGATCCCCTCCAGCGCCTCGGCGTCGGCTCCCGATTTGTTGCGTCTGAGCAATCAGAATCGCAAGGCTGTCATCCTCGGTGCCGGTATCGCCGGACTGACGGTCGCCTACGAACTCACCAAGGCGGGTTACGACTGCACCGTGCTGGAGTCTTCCCATCGCGCCGGCGGCCGTGTCTTCACGGTGCGTGCCGGTACCCTCATCGACGAAATTGGCAATCCTCAGTATTGCGAGTTCGACGATGAGCCGCACATGTACTTCAATGCCGGTGCAGCACGTATCCCCAGTACGCACACCAACGTCCTGCATTACTGCAAGGAGTTGGGGGTGGACCTGGAGCTGTTCATTAACGAAAACAAGATGGCCTGGATTCAGGATGACAACATCATGGGCGGCAAGCCCATCCGCAATGGCGAGTTCACCACCAATGTACGCGGCTTCATGGCGGAGTTGATGAGCAAGGCCATGTCCGAGGTTGAGCTCGACAAGCCCTTTACTGACGAAGAGGCGGGACTGGTGCTGCAGATGATCCATGCCTTCGGCGACCTCAATGACGAGGGGCGCTACACGGGGAGCAACCGTGCCGGTTATGCCTCGGGCGACTATGTGACTCACACCGTGCAGAAGGAAATGATTGACGTTCGCAATCTGCTGCGCGCGAATGCTGCCCGTCAGGTGATCAGCGACAACGAAGGCGAGACTGGGCCGATGCTGATGCAGCCAATCGGTGGCATGGACCGCATCCCCGCAGGCTTCACCCGTCAGCTGGATTCCAAGATCAAGTACAAGGCACAGGTACTGTCGCTGAACCTGCGTGATGATGGTGTGACAGTGGAGTATCAACAGGACGGGCAGCGCCAGGTCATTGAGGCCGACTACTGCTTCAACTCCATTCCCAGCCACTTCATGAATGGCATCCCGAACAACCTGCCGACGGAGTACACCCAGGCGATGAAGTACATCCGCCGGGGCACCGCCTACAAGGGCGCGTTCCAGGCGAAAGAGCGCTTCTGGGAGAAGGAAGGCATCTACGGTGGTATCAGCTGGACCAATCAGCCGATCCGTCAGGTCTGGTACCCGCCACATGGCATTCACAAGGCCAAGGGCGTAGTGCTTGCCGCTTACGACTACGGCAATGGCATGTCCTTTACGCGCATGACGCATGAGCAGCGCATCGAGGCGATGATCGCCCAGGGCGAGAAAGTGCACTCGAACTACCGCAGCATGGTTGAGAAGGGCGTGACCATCGCCTGGCACCGCATGAACCACATGCTCGGCTGCTCCGCCCGCTGGAATGTCCAGACTCCCGAAGAAGAGCAGATATTCAGCACCTTGCAGCGCTCCGTCAACGGCCGCCACTGGCTGATTGGCGATCAGGTCAGCAAGCACACCGCCTGGATGGAAAGCGCCATGCAGTCGGCTCATGTAGCGCTTGCTGAACTGGACCAGCGCGTGCGCGCCGAGGCAGCCAGCGCCTGAAGCGGTTTGCGGTGACCCCGCAGCTGCCGCCTCTTAGCGGCTGCTGCTCTTCTCTGCCTGTCAATCTCCCGCAGTACCGCGAGACCCGCTGAACGTTTTGCGCACGACACTCTCGGTGCTGACAGCTCTCTGTGCTGACAGCTCTCTGTGCTGACAGTTCTCAGAGCTGACACTTTCTGAGCTGACACTCTCCGCTCGTTTTCCCGCAGTTGTTGTGGCAACTGCGGGATTTTTTTTATGCTTATGACGTAAAATGCCCGGGCCTGAGAAAGCGCCAGCCACCGCAGCACTATTAGCGAAAAGCACCACTATGAAAACTCTGTATATATTGCGTCACGCCAAGTCCAGCTGGGCGACGCCCGACGTCAAGGACTTTGACCGCCCATTGAATGAGCGTGGCCTCCATGACGCTCCCGAGATGGCGGAGCGCCTGGTCGAACATCTCAAGGAGCGTGGCGAGAAGATCGATCTGGTCGTCAGCAGTCCGGCCCTGCGCGCCTTCGCAACCGCGACGCTGTTCTGTGGTGTGCTGGGCATCGACCCCGAGCGCATCGTGCAGAATCGCCAAATTTACCTCGCTGGCAGCCCCAAGCTGCAACAACTGATCAGCCTATTCGACGAGAGTGCAAACAGTGCCATGCTGGTGGCGCACAACCCGGCGCTGACTGATCTGGCCAATGATCTGGCGCATGCGGGCATCGACAATATTCCCACCTGCGGTCTGGTGGTCCTGCAGTTGCCGATTGAAAACTGGTTTGATCTGCAGCCAGGCGTGGGGCGCCTGCTGCGTTTCGACTTTCCCAAGAACCCTGACTGACAGGAACATCATGACTTTGTCCAGACGCTTGCTACTGAGCCTTGCCCTGCTATCCCTGTCTGGCTGCGCGAGCCTGCCGCCTTCCCCCGCCGCGCAATCCGAATCCGGCTGGCTATCTCCGTTGTATCAGGATCACCCGCTGGTGGGCCGCATCTGGCGCGCCAGCGATCAACGTTTCATCTCCGCCGAGGAGCTGCAGCTGGCATTGTCTGGCAAGCGCTTTATGCTGCTGGGTGAGAAACATGACAACCCTGATCATCACCGCCTGCGTCGGACGCTCCTGCAGGGTATGGTGGCAGAGGGCTCGCTTGGCGTAGTCAGTTTCGAGATGCTCGACAGCAACCAGCAGGCGCGGGTGGATGATCTTGGTGGCGTGGATCTGAATTCTGCGCAGGTGCTGCAGGAACATCTGCAGTGGGATGCCGAGGGTTGGGACTGGAATTTCTATGGCCCCGTACTGACCGACCTGCTGACCGCTGGGGTGCCGGTGCAGGCGGGCAACATCAGCCGCGATGAGATGATGACAGTGTACGGAAGTGACCTCGATGCCGATGTCGCGGCGGTGATGGATGCCGTGCAGATGGAGCAGCTCAACAAGGATATCGACGAGAGTCATTGCGGCATGCTCCCGGCCAGTCAATTTCCGGCGATGGTGCGTGTGCAGCAGAGTCGGGACGCCAGTATGGCGCGCAGTCTGATGGCGGCGCCGGAGTCCACTGGCAAACGTGTCTTGATCGCTGGCAATTACCATGTGCGCCGTGATCTGGGAGTGCCCAACTATCTGGTCGCAGGGCTGGCGGATATGCCTGCGGCTGCGGAGGCGGACATCGTCACGCTGGGGTTCCTGGAGGTCAGCGCGGAGTCGGATGTACCGGCGGATTACACCGAGGCATTCTCTGCGACAACTCCCTATGACTATCTTTGGTTCACGCCTGCGGTGACCACCGAAGACTACTGTGCTGCCATGCGCGCGCAATGACCCCAGTGCTTCGGCATCTCGCCTCCATCTCTCCTCAATGTGTCAGTGAATAGATCAGATAGTTGATGCCCAGCTGATAGGCCAGATTGGCGTGGCGGGTCGGGTAGCTTGGATCATAGGTGTGCTCCCAGCCATCGCCCATGTCCGAGTTCCAGTTGATCAGCACCATCACCCGGCCGTCGTCGTCCAGAATCGCATGGTTGGAGGCGCGGTCGACATCCTGCTCCGGGTAGTTGTCGGGATTGCCGATCACGGGAATCATCTGTGGGCCGTCGATGTCGTAATAGCTGTGGAAGACCTCATGGTCTGTCGGCAATTCAATGATCTCGCGCTCGGGGAATATGTCGGTGAAGGCGCGGTAGAAGTTGTCCCACTGCTCAGTTCCCCAGAAATCATCGATCAGCAGGAATCCGCCTCTGAGCAGATACTCACGCATGTTTTCCTGTTCGATGGAATTGAACAGCGGGCCACCGCTGCGGCCCATCTCCAGGGCGTAAAGAAAGGGGTAATCGAACACCCGGCGGTCATCGAAACGTAGCACAATTGGTTCGCTCATCACGCGCACATTGGTCAGGCGCGAGACGCCGCGCAGGAAATTGGAATCGGCGCTGGGGAAGTCTGTCTGCCAGGTGCCACGGCGGAAGCCGTCGTTGTAGAAGTTGTCGTATTCAAGACGCACAAAGGCAAATTCCCCTGCGACGTCCTGCGGCAAGGTGACGTCGACCGGAGCCAGCGGTTGCGCTGAGACCAGCATTGGCAGCAGTATGATGCATAGAGTGGACAGAGCCTTCGCGGGCAGGCGCGCTCCCACAGCAGGAGCGCGCCGGCCGGGCAGGAAGAAAATTCTCGCGAGCACGTTCTTCATGATGGTGGGGAACCCTGCAGTCCTGCATGCTGATCTTGAATGACCTTGAGGCTTAAGCTACCGCAAAACCGCGGTCTCACCAATAGCTGTTGCACTGACACTTTCAGTTACAAGAAAACAATAGAGAAAACAATAAAGAAAACATTAAAGAGAGCAATCATGGAACTGACCAGACCGTCCAGCCGCTTACTTCCTTTGCCACTCAAGCTCAGACAGCTTCTTCTGCTCTGCGGCACCATGCTGGCAGTAGCCGCCTGTGCGCCTGAGGCGCCCGATTCCCCGGGCATCGCTACGGTGGCCGCAACGCCGGTCCGGATCACATTGAAAGTCCTCTCCAACAAGCCCCATCTGCTCAGTGGCGGCAATGCGTTGATCGAGGTCATCAGCTCTGCGGCGCCCGCCGCTGCATCCGCGCAGCCGTTCACCGTCAGCATCAACAGCACGCCTGTGCCGGCGATTCTGCAGAACACCGGTATGCAGGAGGGGCAATATGCTTACCGTACTCTGCTGGACGGGCTGGCCCCGGGCGAGAACGTGGTGCAGGTGTCCTCTGGGGATAGTCACGCCGAGCTGACACTGGTGAACTATTCCATTACCGGTCCGGTGATTTCCGGCCCGCAGCAGTCGCCCTATTTCTGTCTCGCGCAGTTGAGCCCGGAAGCTGATGGCAGCAATCGGCGTTTCGCGATCGGCAATGGTGAGTTCCTCGATGACACGGCCACAGATACATTCTGTTCGCTGCCGACGC
Organism: uncultured Gammaproteobacteria bacterium; assembly: GCA_903876785.1. Taxonomy (GTDB): domain Bacteria; phylum Pseudomonadota; class Gammaproteobacteria; order Pseudomonadales; family Pseudohongiellaceae; genus UBA5078. Next base: position 844 of record CAIRBI010000178.1, on the reverse strand, counting down.
GGGTCGATTACGTTTACCGGAGCACCGAACCCGAGGCTGGCTTCAAAGCTTTTGATCCGGCGACGCAGCGCCCGGCGGACATGGCCATGACCACCACCATGAAGGGCAACCAGCAGCCGTACATCGTGCGTCTGGAGACCGGAACCATCAACCGCGCGATTTACCAGATCGCGATTCTGCATGACCCAATCACGGGCGAGCCCACTGCTCTGGCTCCCTCTGCCGGCTGGAATGCGCGCCTGGTTTACACGTTCGGCGGGGGTTGTCAGCCGGGCTTCTTCCAGGCCACCGGCACGGGTGGTGTGTTGCGGGACAGCATGCTTGCACAGGGTTATGCGGTGGCTTCCTCGACGCTGAACGTCAACCCGCAGGGCGGCTGCAATGATGTGGTCTCGGCAGAGACGGCGATGATGGTCAAGGAGCATTTCATCGAGACTTATGGCGAGCCGGTCTACACCATCGGCAACGGTGGTTCCGGCGGCGCCATGCAGCAAATGCTGATCGCCGGTGCTTATCCTGGCATCCTCGATGGGATCATTCCGAGCATGACCTTTCCGGACGCCGTCACCTACATGACCGATTCCGAGGAGTGCGCGATGCCCCTGCGCAACTTCGTCAATGATCCGGCTCTTGGGCTGAGCGAGGAGACCAAAGCTGTGATTGGTGGTTGGCCGAACTGGTATCTGTGCAATGAGTCGCTGGGAGGTCGCCCTGACCGGATCGCCCCGGACGGATGCTCCGACGAGATTCCGCTTGCCGAGCGCTATGACCCCGTGACTAATCCGAACGGTGTGCGCTGTTCGATTTATGACGGCATGCGCAACATCTTCGGCGAGAAGTTGTT
>CAIRBI010000177.1 GCA_903876785.1 uncultured Gammaproteobacteria bacterium | reverse complement strand
GTACTGGGCTCGCCCAAACCACCCTGCCCGTCGGGCCGGCCCGGGTTAACTTAATAGACGACGCTACACATGTAGATCCAAAGGCAGCGGACTGACGGACGGGGGTTCAAATCCCCCCGCCTCCACCAGACAAAAGAAAGGCCCTGTCGGCGCAAGCTGACAGGGCCTTTCTTTTGTCTGGTCGAATCAGAGGGAGTTGGACTTGCACAGTCGGGGTAAGCGCCATGGATGGCGCGAATGCCGGAAATGCAGGAGCATTTTCCGGCGCAAATCAGGCAGCGCATGACACCCGGGCAGAACCGCCGTTTTGCACAGCGACGAAGGAGCTGCCCCGTAGGGGCGAGAAACATCGATATGCCAAGTGAAATCCCCCTCCGGGGCGCCTACAAATCTGGATAGAGGTGTTGGCGGAAACAAGCACGCAAACAGTTTGGGTTGCTCCGCCCGAGCGGACTAGCCTTAGCTACTAATAATCCTCCGCCTCCATTGAGCCAATCCGCTCACCCAGCCTTCTCTGACAAATTTCATGAACACTCTCGGGCAGCAAACGTCCTATTTAACACTGCATGTAACACCGCATCGACCACCTTGAAGCGTGATCGTACCGCAATGTCAATTTCGAAGTGTTGTCAAAAACTTCACCAGCTCCGACACCGCAGTGAAAGGCTCAGGATCGGTGTACGCGGAAAAGTGAGCAGCCAAATGTTCCGCACGCCGAGTGGCATCAGTCAAACGCATGCCGGTGATCGCGAACACACTATCCATGCCTTTTTCGTAGTTCGTTATGTGCTGTACGAGTCGACGCATCACGTCATCGCGATTTATTGGCGCCTGAATGTCTTCGTAGTGCAGCAACAACCACAGCTCAAAACAGGGCACTGAAGCAATTGCCCGAAAGGTAATCGGTTGCCTGGCATCGTTATTGAGTTTGCCATCCAACGATTTGGCCAGCGCCAGCGCGTCGTCATAACTGTCATGGTTGTCACGATCAAACAGGGCATAGACCCTTTCAAATGCCCTAGGCTGAATGTACTTCTGGCTGTCGCCACCCTCAAAAAACTCTTTGGCGTAACGCACCACTTGGATGGGCGCAGTCCCAAAACCGCTCGGCTGAACTTCCACATTGGCTGTGTGCAAGCGATAGGCCGCTCGAATCTCACGAAAATAATTCGGTTCGGTTTTGCTGCCCTCCGAGACAATCAAAATACGGTCGTAACTCGCACGCTTCCTCTGTTTGCGTGCAAGCTGATTTCGTTGCCGGACTTTGGGAGAATTGTCGCGGGCCATCAGTGTTTAAGCCCCAAGGTGCGGCCGATGAAAGGCACACCACCGTAGCGCCCCATCAGGTAGCCACGCTCCCATGCCTCGTTTTTGCGTGGACTGAATTCCGAAAAACTGACCAATGAGGACGCTTGATCGCGGTCTTTCTCAACGAACCAGACTTGATCGCGACGAAACAAGTCAGGCGCGTCCAGCAACGAGGTGTCATGCGTGCTAAAGATCAGTTGCGCACCGCTGGTGTTGATGTCGAGACGATGGAACAGCCGTACCAGTTCTCGCACCAGCAGGGTGTGCACGCTGGTGTCGAGCTCATCAATCACCAGTGTCTGACCTTTGCGGAGTATGCTCAACACTGGTCCCGCCAGAAACAGCAGATTTCGAGTGCCGCTTGATTCATCCAGCAGATCAAATACAGCCTTGCCGTGTTCGGTGACATGATGGAAGCGCAGCTTTTGCTCTTCCACTTCCTCCATCCGTACCTCGGTTTTACCGGCCACCAAATCAAAGTGCACGGACTGCCCGGGGACTTTGCGAACTTCGATATCGATGTCGGCGATGCTGACGTCGGCGGCTGCAAGGAAATCCAGAATGTCCTTGCGGCCGTCGTTCTGTTTGAGCATCTGGATGGATACCTGCGGGCTGAGCCGGGAGTGCTCGTTGAAGATGACCAGTTGATTCACGAACCAGTCGAATACCGGCCGCAAAGCGTCGCTGTTCAACTGCACAGCCATCGACAAGAAGAGTGAGTTCGGCCGAGTAGCCCCTTCCCACAAGACCTTAGAGCCTTTCAATCCGGAACCGTACTCATAGACATCCTTGCCACTCGCTGCGTCAAAGTAGCGGTCGAACCAGCGCTGAGGCTTAAATGCCTTATACACCAGCAGGTACTCGCTGACGATGCGTTGCGCTGTCAAACTAAATCCGTACTGATAGCGCACACCATCAAGCAGGAACGTGACTTCGAACTCGCTAGGCTGACTTGAGGAATGGGCATCGAGCTGGAAAGGCTGCACCGTGAAACTCTGGCCTGGCTGGATCGCCGTCGCAGACTCGGCCACCACGCCACGCATGAATTGCAGCGCTTTGATGAGATTGGATTTGCCGCTCGCGTTTGCACCGTACACCACTGCACTGCGCAAAAGGCGGGGCGCCGCATTGACGCCCGTGACTTGGGTATGTGACTCCTGCAGAGTCTTGTCCGTGGAAGCGACAAGGCTAAGGACCTGCTCGTCGCGCAGGCTGCGGAAGTTCTTGACACGAAACTCGATCAGCATTTTAACCTCATTCAATTAAATAAATTAATAATATGCTCTAAATGTTCTAATATGCAATTTATTTTACCGTCAAGATGCACGCTACTCGCATTCCAACAGTTTCAGACGACATACGTTCGTCACTGGACGCTCGTGTATCCCCAAAGGCTCTGACGCGCCTCACAAATGGGTGTAAATGGGTGTCCAATTGGTTGAAAGTGGTTTAAAGTGCGGCCCATGCTGCGAACTGACACCATCCAGATCACCCCCGAAATCCTGAACCTGATCGCGAGAATCGACGAGTTCAAAGGCGCCTGGCGTGCCTTGGGAACGCTCGCGCCCGACCGTCTGTCGGCATTGCGCCGCGTGGCCACCATCGAGAGCATCGGCTCCTCCACCCGCATCGAGGGCAGCAAGCTGTCCGATCGGGAAGTGGCGCAGTTGCTGTCGAACCTGGAGATCAAATCCTTCGCCACCCGCGACGAGCAGGAGGTAGCGGGTTACGCCGAGCTGATGAACTTGGTGTTTTCGTCGTGGCAAGACATCCCGTTCGGCGAGAACCACATCAAGCAGTTGCACCAGATCCTGTTGCGCTACAGCGAGAAGGACACCTGGCATTGCGGCAACTACAAGACCAACTCGAACAGCGTCGCCGCCTTCGACGAAACCGGCGCGCAGATTGGCATCGTGTTTCAGACAGCATCGCCCTTCGATACGCACCGCCTGATGACCGAGCTGGTGACCTGGGTAAATCTGGAGCGCGACACAGCCAGATTGCACCCTCTGCTGATCATCGCCTTGTGCATCGTCGTGTTCCTGGAAATCCACCCTTTCCAGGATGGTAATGGGCGGCTCTCCCGGGTGCTGACCACGCTCCTGCTACTGCAGGCCGGGTACGCTTATGTGCCGTACAGCTCGCTGGAGAACGTGATCGAGCAGAGCAAGGAAGCTTATTACCTGGCGCTGCGACAGACGCAGGGCACGATCCGCACGCAGTCCCCGAATTGGCAGCCGTGGCTGGTGTTCTTCCTGCGCTCCCTGTCCGAGCAGGTTCGGCGCCTGGAAAGGAAGGTTGAGCGCGAAAAGATCGTGCTGGCAGCCTTGCCTGAACTGCAGCTACAGATCGTCGAATATGCCCGCGAACATGGACGCGTCACCATCGGGGAGGCCATCAAGCTGACCGCGGCGAGCCGCAACACGCTCAAGCAGCATTTCCGCGCGTTGGTCGAACGCGGCACACTGAACCAACATGGCAGCGGCCGAGGCGTCTGGTATCAGCTGCGTTATACAGGATCAAACGACCTGAGCAACAGCGACACGAAACCTCACGCCATATGGTAGACGACTGGTTCATTTTGCTGCATGCAGGCACTGGTTCCCCACGAGCGCGATCTGATTGAAGCACTTCAAGCAGGGCTGGGCCAGCGAACTGTCCATGTTTGAACGCCCATATCATCAGCGCATCGCTCAAAGTTCTTAACCTCTTGAGTGTCTGCTGGCAGAGGTGCTCCAATAAGACGTCGTCACTTGAACAGGAAACCGCCTGATGCCCAGCGTCAAATCCCGAATTATGTCCGTCTTCGCCCCCGCTCTACTGGCTATTGCGCTGACCGAGCCGCTGGCAGCCCAGCCGCAAGCAAATGAAAACGAACTGAGCAACCCCCTGCTCTACGCTCTGGCCTGGAAACAAACCTCCGCCGAATACCGCGCCCTGTATCACCAGGGTTTCAATATTGCGCGTCTGCATGTGCAGCAGGCGCTGGCACAGCGCCAGCCCGGCGATAAGCCACTGGCAGTGATCACGGATGTGGATGACACCGTGCTGCATGCCCTCAGTTACTGGGGATATCTGGTCAATAGCGGTCGTGACTTTTTCGAAGACCCGCTCTGGGACCAGTGGATTGCCGAAAATCTCGTGACGGCAGCACCGGGGGCAATCGAGTTTTTGAATTACTGTGCAGAAAACGGCGTCAGTGTTTTTTATGTCACCAGCCGCGATCAGGGCGAACCCACGCTGCAGATTGCGTTATCGAATCTGCGCAGCATTGGCGCGCCGGGTGTTGATGAGCAGCATGTGACGGCACTGCGGGAGTCCTCGAACAAGGAGATCCGCCAGGACGAGATCATGCAGTCACATCAGGTCGTGGTGATGCTGGGTGACAATCTGAACGACTTCCGGCGCAAGTTCTATATCCGTGATGACGTCAGTGGGCGTATCGCCGCCATGGAAGAGGAGCGCGACAAGTTCGGCATGCAGTACGTGCTGTTTCCCAATCCAACCGATGGCCATTGGCTGGCTGCAATCTTTGGCGAATCTGAACCTCCGGCCAGCGCTGCAAACCGGCAACTGCTGAAGCAGGCAGCCAGTCGCTCCGCTTGGGAAGGACCGTAAGGGCTCTATGCAGAAACCGCATCCGAAAATCGGATCGCAATGTCGCGAAACCGTTCATTGATCGAGACAAAGGCATCAACGATGTCCGGGTCGAAATGCGTGCCGCGGCCTTTAACAATAATCTGCATAACCAATATGCATCTGCAGTGTCTCAGCATGGAGAATAGGCCAACTGTTATCTGTGTGTTGCCGCACGTAAAGGTGTGGGAGCGGGCCCGCCCGCGATTGATTGCAGCACTCAAATCAAT
>CAIRBI010000176.1 GCA_903876785.1 uncultured Gammaproteobacteria bacterium | reverse complement strand
CGAGCCGCTGTTCAACGTCATTGCAACGCTGGCCTATGACAGCCGCCGTGCTGATCAATTCCGCGCCCAGCTGCTGGCCGCCTTCGAGATCGTCGACAAGGGCTATGCCACACCCGAGATGATGAAGAGTTCATGGGCCGGAGCTCTGGGAGCCCCGCAATTCATGCCTGACAGCTACCTGCGCCTGGCCGTGGATCAGGATGGTGACGGCATGCGCGACCTGTGGAAAATCGGCCCGGATGTCATAGGCTCCGTCGCCAATTATCTCAAGGATGCGGGCTGGCAGGAGAGTCAGACCTGGGGCCGCGTTGTCAGCCTGCCGCCGGGCGGCGAGCAGTCATTGCCCGCCCCGCAAAACACCGGCATGCCCCGCGATGAGGCCTGCCGACGCTATGCCACCATGGGGGCCTGGCGCGACCTGAGTGATTGGCAGGAACTGGGAGTGAGGAAGGCCGATGGCACGGATCTGCCGACCCGGCCAATAGAGGCCGCGTTGATCATCGGGGATGAGGGGGACGACAAGGGTTATCTGGTCTACCGCAACTTCTGTTCAATCATGCGCTACAACCCGTCTTTCAAGTACGCCCTCGGCGTCAGTCTGCTGTCCGATGCCATTGACGGCATTCGCGACTAGCGTCGTTCCGTGTCAGCCGCCGGAGCTGCCCCGAGCTCTGGTGCTGACAGCCTCCAGCACGGGAAACACCACAGTTTCACCGATACCGATCTTGTCCAGGTCCAGTTGCGGGTTGTATTGACGCAGCAACCACATCGGCACCGCATATTTGCTGCGGGCCAGGTTGGCAATGTTGTCATTGGCGGCAACCTTATGCTGCGCCACGTTCTGGATGCGGTAGCTGCGGAAGAAATCCTGCTGCTCTTCAAGGTGGAACTGACGCCTCTGGAGCTCAAACTCCGCCACACTCACCTGCGAGAAATCCAGGTTCAGGCGCTCGCCGATCACCACGGGCTGACTAGCCTTCATCTTGTTCAGCTTGCGCAGTTCAGCGCTGTTGACGCCCAGCCACTGGGCGTAGTGCCCGAGTGTCTCGGAGGACTGGATCTCGATAGAGCTGTTGGCCGCGACGCTGTAATCGGAAGGATCAGCAGAAAGGTCGATCGTTGCTTGTTGATTGTCTGCCTCCACATTCGCTGCAGGATCAAGCGCGATTGCGAATTCTTCTTCGTTACCGTCCACGTCGCCAGTTTCCACGCCCGCTTGCCCAGCGACTTCCAACGGGGGTGTCAACTCCTCGGTCACTGCTGTCGTAATGGGCGCTGGAGCAGGTGCCACAGGAGCTGCAGGTTGCACCGGCGCGGGCTTTGGAGCCTGTTCCTGCGCAGTCACGTAGACCACTGGCTGCGTGGTCACCGCATTACTGCCTGGCAGCTTCAGCGTTTGTCCGGGGTAAATGCGGTCAGGGTGATCGATATTGTTGGCTACCAGCAGCGAGCGCTCGTCGGAGTTCAGGCGCCTGGCAATCGAAGACAATGTGTCACCCCGGCGCACAACATAGGTGTCACTGGTGCGTGACGCGGACTGGGTCTGCGCGACTTGTGCATTGCTGGCCTGTGTAGTCGCCGTTGCCGCAATCTGTGCCGAGGTCTGACCGGTGGCGGCGGCACTGTCTTGCGGCAGCAGCAGACGCTGACCAATCTGCAGGCGGTGGCGGTCGCTCATCTGGTTCAGCGACACCAACTGTGCCACCGACGTGCTGAAGCGCCTGGCGATGGCGGAGAGGCTGTCGCCGCTCTGCACCACATAGGCGAGATCTGGGGTCTGAATCGGATGGCGTTCAGCGCTTGGAATCTGACTGATCAGATCACGCAGCGGCGCCTTGAGCGTACTGCGCTGCACCTTGACGACGTAGCCCTTGGGGATGCGCTTGCTGCCGTCCCAGACGACGGGTCGCAGAGCGGGGTTGTCGAATTTAAGATGTTCCAGTGTCACGCCCAGCGCGTCGGCCACCGTCTGCGCCTGCATGAAGGAATCGAGTTCGTACTCCTCGTACTCCGGATGTGGGTCTAACCTGAGCACACCAAACAGAGCCTGCGCCTGCCGCTCTACATCGATCACCGCCAGGAACTGGGCGTAGAAGTTACGCGAGGCAAATCCAAACGACGGGCCCTTGTAGTTGAGGACGATGTCCTCGATGCGATTGCTGCCGGTCTCGCGCACTGCGCGGCTCATGCCACCAGTGCCGTGATTGTAGGCGGTCAGAGCCAGCGGCCAGGTGCCGAGGATCTGGTAGTTGTATTCGAGCAGGCTCATCGCCGCGTAGGTGGCGGTGTAAGGGTCCATGCGCTCGTCGACGATGTGGTCGATGCGCATGAAGCGTTGCCCGGTCGCGCGCATGAATTGCCACATCCCTGCAGCCGCAACACTGGAGTAGGCGCCGGGATGGAAGGAGGACTCCACGTGCGGGAGGGCGCCCAGTTCCAGCGGGAGATTCTTGCCGCGCACGACGCTGTCGATGTGGTCGCGGTAGGCGCCGGAGCGAATCAGCCCCTCCACGAAACGATCCGACTGGCCAAGCTGGAAGCGAACATTGTTGGCGGCCGTGTTCAGCGTCGTATCACTGACACTGGCAGGCCACATATCCAGAATGCGCTGCTGCAATGGGGAGAGGCCGAGGCGTTTGCCGGTACCGAGTACCTTGAGGGCATCTTGAATGAGGATTCGCTGTCTCTCGATCTCCGGACGATCATAGTCGACGCGCTGATAGACGATGGCGAGGTTGTTGGCGTCGTGCAAAAAGCCGTTCTCGGTATCTACTTCGGTGTAGACGCGGGTCCAGAATTTAATGGCGGGTTCGAGTTCAGCGGGTCTGGGAAAGAGCTCCGACTGTTGTGCTGCCGCGACGTTCGTCAGACATAGAAGACACACCAGAAACGACACACACGCAAGAACCGGGCGTCGCAGCAGGAGGAACAGAGGCAGAGGTAACAGAGATCGGGGCACTGACATCATTTCAAAACTCGCATTTGCTTCTGGCAACGACCACCAGCATGTAGACCACCGGAGCGCGGATAAATTCCGGGGTCCGGGGCCTATACTAAAGGAGCACTCCCAATTGTCAAAGCATTAGAACCACGCGTCTCAAACCATCGCTCCGCCTGCGTTTCACTCACCGGGCAATTGCACTATACTGCGGCCCCTGCGCCGGAACCCTGCATCCCTGCAGCGTTCAGACTGGTGCCAGGCAATTTGCCCGGACTCGCACGCACGATGACAGAGAACAAGAAACTGGCCCGAGCCAGCCTGGAAAGCCTGTACCGGATATTCACTGTCCCGGAGGCACCGGATTCGACGCTCGGCAAAATCGATCAATCGATCTCCGAGAACATGGCCGGCTTTCTGCAGGATCATATCGTTGCCTCGGAACGCGCGCTGGCACTGATCGAAAAGGACTTCTCCAATCCTTTCATTCCCGAAGACCCGTCCTTCGTTTCCGATCAGATCGAATTCCTGCTGGATAAACTGGTGGCGCAATCGGTGCACGTCGCCTCGCCCAGTTTCGTCGGGCACATGGCTTCGGCCCTGCCCTACTTCATGTTGCCGCTGACGCGCATCATGACGGCACTCAATCAGAACCTCGTCAAGGTCGAAACCTCCAAGGCCTTTACGCCGCTGGAGCGCCAGGTGATCGGCATGATCCATCACCTGATTTACGGGCAGGACGGGGATTT
>CAIRBI010000175.1 GCA_903876785.1 uncultured Gammaproteobacteria bacterium | reverse complement strand
GCCCACTTTGCAATTTCCTCACGGGAATAATGCGGCAGCGTTTCGGGAACGTAGAGCCCGCCGTCCGGTGCCAGACCAGTCAACAATACCTGTTCAAAACTCTGGGCAGGTGACTGGCCACGTGTGCTGATATATTTCATTGCCACTTTCTATTCTCTCGTTGCAGCAGAAGTCCTGTCGACTCTGCCTGCGGGTTTTTAATAGCTGATTAATTGCCTTCGCCGTCGAACAGTTCCAAGCGTATGCGCGTCACCTTGTCGACAACCTGCTCAAGCGCCTCAATGGCTGCAATCGCCTTGTTCATTTGTCGCTCCTGCACCTTGCCCGTCAACAAGACAACTGGCACCGTCACGTCGCCGGCGGCGTTGTGGTCGGGTTCTTTCTGGATCAATGCCTCGATATTGATTCCGTGCGTCATGAGCACTTGAGATATTTGTGCCATGACACCAATCTTGTCCTGCGCCGCAATGCGCAGATAATACTCGCACTCGATATCGTCGATGCCGAGAATCGGCACGTCGGTGCGCAGAGAATTGAACGCCAGAGACGGCACACTTCCTGAAGTCGAACCAGACGCACGAGCGATGTCGATGAGATCAGCCACCACAGACGAGGCAGTTGCTTTGGCTCCTGCACCAGCACCGTAGTAGAGAGTAGAGCCCACTGAATCGCCCTTCACCACTACCGCATTCATCACACCATTGACGTTGGCAATCAGGCGTTGATTGGAGATCAACGTCGGATGCACGCGCATCTCGATGCCCTTGTCAGTCATTCGAGCAATGCCAAGATGCTTGATGCGATAGCCCAGTTCATTGGCATAGTTAACGTCAGCGATAGAGACCTTGCTGATTCCTTCGGTGTAAACCTTCTCGAATTGCAGCGCGATGCCGAAGGCATTGGACGCGAGGATTGTCAGCTTGTGCGCAGCATCGATTCCTTCTACATCAAATGTAGGATCCGCCTCGGCATAACCGAGCGCCTGCGCCTCCTTCAAGACGTCAGGAAAGCTGCGGCCTTTTTGAGCCATCTCCGTCAGAATGAAGTTACCGGTGCCGTTGATGATGCCGGCCAGCCATTGAATAGAGTTGGCTGCCAACCCTTCGCGCAACGCCTTGATGATGGGAATGCCGCCTGCTACCGCGCTTTCATAGGCAACGGTGACGCCCTTGCGTTTGGCGGCCGCAAAAATTTCGTTGCCATGCACGGCAATCAAGGCCTTATTGGCAGTCACGACGTGCTTGCCGCTCTCGATGGCGCGCATGATGAGCGGGAAAGCAGGCTCCATACCCCCCATCGCTTCCACCAGAATATCGATTGCCGGATCATCGGCCACCGCGAAAACGTCAGTGCTGAAGCGAATGTTGCTGGTGTCAAAGGCAGGATTCTGACGGCGCGAGGCGACATGAGTCACTTTGAGGGTTTTGCCCAGACGGCGGGTAATTTCTTCATGCTTGCTCTGCAGCAGAGTGAAGGTGCCACCACCAACGGTGCCCATTCCACAGATACCAATATTGAACTGCGGCTTGCCGTCTTTCCCGGCCGATAACACGCTCTGTTGCGATTCCTGTTTCAAGACAAATCCTCAACGCCATAATGAAAATGGCGCACATTGTACTAAAGAATAATTGGGAAATTGCAGTCCCGCCGGATTTTAAAGAGTCAGCTCACTGACCGAAAACCACTCCTGCGAGCTGCTGGCTGTCGAGATAACCCGGGATTACTGTTCCATCTTCCAGCACCAGGGCGGGAGTTCCAGAAATGCCAATCTTGTTGCCCAGATTGTAATGTTCCAGCACGGGGGTCTCGCAGTCACGAGTTGGCAGGTTCTGCCCGTTCTTGGCCTGTGTCAGCGACTTGTTGCGATCATCCGAACACCAGACAGAAATCATCTTGGGGTATGCAGTAGACGCTTCACCACCACGGGGATAGGCCATATATCGCACTTGAATGCCAAGCGCCAAGATTGCATTGAGTTCGCCGTGCAATTTGCGACAGAAGGTGCAATCGACATCCGTGAACACGGTAATTGACGCTTTCCTTTCCTCAGGCGTGAAGATGATCATCTCTGATTCGGGCACTGCAGCAATCCACTCTGCAACCTTGCCCTGACGCGTAGCCGCCGAAAGATTTTCCAAGCCGTCCGGACTAGCCTTGAACAAATCACCGGTGACCAGATAGCCGCCTTCACGATCAGAAAACAGGGTCTCGCCAGTGCTCAGCTCCACTTCCACAAGACCTGCCAAAACAGTCTCGCTGATGCGGACTACTTGCACATCACTCTCAGTGGCGGCGACCAGCGTCTGGGTCAGCTTCGTTCGCAACTCTGCAGCCCAGGGCTCCTCGGAAGTATCCGACTGCCCGAATGCAGCATAAGCAATGCCCATCGAAATCAACGCAAAGGCGGCGACGGATCGAAACAATGTTGTCATGACGGAGAACCTCGCGATAGCGCTTGAGTAAAACCCTGAGAGCCGTAAATTAACACAAGCGGGAATGACGGACCACCAAAACAAAAAGGGAAGCAATACGGATTGCTTCCCTTTTGAAACGTCTTTTTATCAAAGCACTTGCACGTGCGGACTTACGCGAGCCTGACAATAGCAACTGCATCAGGCGGCTAAGGTCTTCCGTATCAGCTGGATTTCTTTTGCAGCTTTTCGGTAATACGTGCTGCCTTGCCAGACAGGTCTCTGAGGTAGTAAAGCTTGGCCTGACGCACATCACCGCGACGTTTCAGTGTGATGCTGTCCAGCATGGGGCTGTAAGTCTGGAAGGTACGCTCAACGCCCACACCGTGGGAAATCTTGCGCACAGTGAACGCTGAGTTCAGTGCACGGTTGCGGACGCCAATTACCACGCCTTCAAACGCCTGCAGACGCTCACGGTCACCCTCTTTGATCTTTACCTGCACAACCACTGTATCCCCTGGACCGAAATCCGGGATTTCCTTGGTCATCTGTGCTTTCTCAACCATCTGAATGATCTTGTTCTTGCTCATTGCCTTACTCCAGGGTTCTCAGCCTGACGCGTCAGCGCCTTGCCTCGTGTTCACTAATAAATTGTTCCAATAAACCTTTGTATTCCGCACTCAAAGCCATCTTTTCCAGCAGGTCCGGCCGCTTGAGCCAGGTATTGCCAAGGCTCTGCTTGAGTCGCCAAATTCTGATATGTTCGTGGTTCCCGCCCAGCAGCACCTCGGGGACTGACTCACCCATGTACTCCTGCGGCCGCGTGTATTGCGGGCAATCCAGCAGCCCGTCCGCGAAGGAGTCGGCTGCTGCCGAGCCCTCGTGGCCCAGCGCCTCTGGCTGATAGCGCGTCAACGCATCGACCAGCACCATGGCTGCCAGCTCACCACCACTGAGGACGTAATCCCCGATCGACCATTCCTCGTCGATATCGTTGCGCAGCACCCGCTCATCAATACCCTGATAACGGCCGCATACCAGCACTAACTTCCGGCGCGCTGCCAACTCGACAACACCCTGCTGATCCAGTTTGCGCCCCTGCGGTGACATGTAGATCACAGTGGGCAAACCTGCTTCACCATCAGCGACCGCACCTGCAACCGCGGCATTCACGCCAGCCTTTGCCGCCGCAATCGCCGCCTGCAAAGGTTCGGTCTTCATCAACATGCCCGGGCCGCCGCCAAAAGGGCGATCGTCCACCGTGCGATGTCGGTCATTCGTGTAGTCCCGCGGGTTCCAGCACTGTAGCGTCACGATGTTTTCGCGACACGCCCGTCCCGTGATCCCGTAATCGGACACCGCTGCGAACATCTCGGGAAACAGCGTCACAATACCGATCTGCACCGCATTCCCCTTTTGATTCTCTTCGCCAGACACTCATCGATCAGGCCAGATAATCGGCGTCCCAATCGACGGTAATACAGCGTTCTTCCCGACTGACGCGTTTAACGATCCTGTCGAACAGATAGGGGATCAATCGCTCACGCCCATCGACACTGCCTTCCACTGCCTGCACAACCAACACGTCATTGGCGCCGGTTTCCAGTAGCTTGGAGACGATTCCCAGATATTGTCCGGATTCGGTCACCACACGCATGCCAATCAATTCGTGCCAGTAAAAATCTTCAGATCCCAGCGCAGGCAATTCATCTATCGGCACAGCCAGCTCTACGCCAGTCAGGTTTTTCACTTCGTCGGGATCATCGAAACCAACGAAGTGAGCGATAAGACCATTGCCGTGAATCTTGCCTTGATCCATCTCGATGGCCTGCCACTGCCCACCGATACGGGCAAACAAATGACGAAAGTCGAGAATGTTGTCCTGAGGGTTGGTATAGGAAATCAGCTTGACCCAGCCCTTGATGCCGTAGAGACGACCAATCCGCCCCATGGTGATCAATTCCTGTTGCTTGAACTCCATGACCATCAACCCTCTTACGTCAGGCTCGCGCCTGACGTCATGCCTATGCCGTCTGCCTCACGACAGACAGGGCAATCAGGCAACTGTTGTCGCAACTGCGCTGGCTTCCTTGATCAGAGCGGCAACGCGCTGACTTGGCTGAGCACCGTTGACTGACCAATGCTGCACGCGGTCAAGGTTGATACGCAGACGCTCTTCCTGGCCACGGGCGACAGGGTTGAAGAACCCTACGCGCTCAATGAAGCGGCCATCACGCGCATTGCGCTGATCAGTCACTGTGATGTAGTAAAAAGGTTTCTTCTTTGCGCCAGCGCGAGCCAGTCGAATTGTGACCATAAACTGTATTTCCTGAGTTAATCGTTCATACGAAAACTGACCCAGCCACAACATCTAAAGACACTGTTAAAACGCCAACAAGTGCCGAGGCTGGAAAAAGGCGGGTATTCTAAGGGAATTAGCGCCGGGATGGAAGGAATCTTTAAAGATTTTCCCAGCACTCTCTCAGACCCACAAATCGGCGGAGAAGCCCCGCCGAATGGGCCGTTCAGACCATTGCCATTCTATTTTGTTCCGGCGCAGATTAGAGCACGATCACCCCTTAGAAGCGAGGAGGACCACCGGCACCGGGAAAACCGCCAGGACCACGCATGCCGCCCAATCCGCGCATCATGTTCGCCAGTCCGCCACCCTTCATCTTCTTCATGACTTTCTGCATCTGTTTGTGCTGCTTGAGCAACCGATTCAGATCCTGAATGTCGGTGCCCGAACCTTGTGTGATGCGACGCTTGCGCGAGCCATTCAGAATATCGGGATTCACTCGCTCCTTCATGGTCATCGAATTGATGATCGCCTCCATTTTGCGGAACAGCGAATCGTCGACCATTTTAGCCGCACCAGGCGGCAAGGCGCCGAGACCGGGCATCTTGTCCATGATGCTCGCCATCCCGCCCATGTTCTGCATCTGCTTGATCTGCTCCTTGAAATCCTCAAGGTCGAAGCCCTTGCCCTTCTTGATCTTGGCCGCCAGCCGCTCGGCCTTTTCCTTGTCTACTTTGCGCTCGACGTCTTCGATCAATGACAGAAGGTCGCCCATGCCGAGAATACGGGTCGCAATACGATCAGGATAGAACGGCTCAAGAGCATCCGCTTTCTCGCCCATACCGATGAATTTGATTGGCTTACCCGTGATCTGCCTGACTGAGAGCGCGGCACCGCCACGCGCATCGCCATCGGCCTTGGTCAGGATTACACCGGTCAGCGGCAATGCGTCATTGAAGGCCTTGGCGGTGTTGGCTGCATCCTGACCTGTCATCGCATCGACGACAAACAGCGTTTCGATAGGATTCAGCACTTCATGCAGGCGGCGGATTTCCGACATCATCTCGTCGTCAATCGCCAGACGGCCGGCGGTATCGACAATCAGCACGTCCATGAATTTCGTTTTGGCTTCTTTCAAGGCGGCAAGCACAATGGCTTCCGGTGACTGGCTGATATCACTGGGGAAGAACTCCACCCCTACGTCGGTGGCCAGCGTCTGCAACTGGGCAATCGCCGCAGGACGGTAAACGTCGGCGCTCACGACCATGACATTCTTCTTGGCGTTTTTCTTCAGCCAGAGAGACAGTTTCGCCACCGTGGTGGTTTTGCCGGCGCCCTGCAAACCCGCCATCAGGATGACCGCTGGCGGCTGGGCGCGCAGATTCAGCGCCTCGTTGGCAACGCCCATGACCGTTTCGAGTTCAGCTTGCACAATCTTGATGAAGGCCTGGCTGGGGCTGAGGCTCTGAGAGACTTCTTGCCCGATGGCGCGCTGCCTGACTCGCTCAACGAATTCCTTGACGACGGACAAGGCCACATCCGCTTCGAGCAGCGCACGTCGCACTTCACGCAGCGCATCCTGAATGTTGTTATCGGTCAGAGTCCCCTTGCCGCTGATCTTGCGCAGGGCACCGGAGAGTCGTTCCGTAAGACTATCAAACATAGTTCACTTCCAAATTTGCTGCGGGAAATTTTCGATGGCCGGCGATTATAGCCAAATACGCCGAGATGTTCACTGCTACAGGGAACTGCACTCAAGGCGCGCCGAATGCTCAGAAAATATCACTTCAACCCCCTCCTCACCTATGAGAAACTTTCGCAATAAGTGCTGAAACGACGCTTCTCCATAACCACGGAAGCTCACCCTACGGGAATACCCAGAGACCGCCATGCAGCTTACCACCCTCACAGGACTGATTGCCGTACTGTTTTACCTGATCAGTTCCATCAATCAGGGACGGCGATTGGAGGACCGGACTGCCACGACAGAGCCTGGCAGCGCGGTGTTCATCTTTGGATTGCTCGCCGTTCTCGCGCACGCAGTCAGTGCCGGTGCGATCATCAAGAAGGACGCCGGATTCCACTTCGGCATCGTCGAAATCAGCACATTGATCACTGCCTCGATCTCCTTGCTTGTCCTTGTCAGTAGCCTGCGCAAACCGCTGAGCAATCTGATCCTGGGGCTATTCCCACTGGCCATCCTGTCCATTCTGGCCTCCATATTCATTCACAGCAGCTACCCGCCCCGGGACATCGGACTTGGCATTGCCAGTCACATACTGCTGTCCATACTGGCCTACAGCATTCTGACTATGGCCGCTTTACAGGCAGCCCTTCTGGCTTTCCAGAATTATCAATTGCGCCATCGACACGCGGCCAGCGTGATCAAACGCTTCCCACCGCTGCAGGACATGGAGGCATTCCTGTTTGAGCTGCTTTGGGTCGGGCAGGCTCTTCTGAGCCTGGGGATCATTGCTGGATTTTTGTTCGTGGAAGACATGTGGGCCCAGGGTCTGCCACACAAGACATTCTTCTCGATGCTGGCGTGGATGGTATTCGCAGCATTGCTGTGGGGAAGGCACAAGCTGGGGTGGCGAGGAACTACTGCGATTCGCTTCACCCTTACCGGCTTCCTGCTCCTGATATTGGGGTTTTACGGCTCCAAGTTTGTGCTGGAATACATTCTCAGCTGATCGCCAACGCTAAGGCGCCGGGATTGGCGACCGGCAAACTAATTTCATCTGCCGTAAACCACCAGGGCTCTTCAGCGCAATTGCCAGTCGATGCTGCGGCGCTGCCTGCATCTGCCAGAATTGCCAGGCCTCGGGTTCATCACGACGCTCCGCTGCAAAGGCAATGGAAATACCCTCCTTGGTAAAGTCAAAACTGAAACTCCGCAGAGATATCGCGAGCCCCATACCGCAGGCCTTGATGTAAGCCTCTTTCAGTGTCCACAAATCAAAAAAACGCTCTCGCTGGGCACTGGCTGACAAGCTTTGGAGTGCCGCAACCTCGCGTGCTGAAAAGTAGCGATTGGCGAGCGCAAGCATCCGACAACGCCGCCCGGAATATTCAACATCTACCCCCAAATCGCCACGTTCGGTCACGGCGATGACGATCAACCCTTGCGCATGGGAAATGTTGAACTGAATACTGGAATCAGGAACAGGTGCCGCGATGGTTGGGCGCCCCCACGCATTACGACCGAACTGCCATTGCACTGGCAACACCTCAGGAAAGTAATCGCTAAGAACGCAGCGAAGCGCCGCGCGTGTGACAAGAAAGCGGCGGCGATCGCCCTCAAGACGCAGTCGCTCATGGCGCTGCACTTCGTCTACTGACAAGAGCGACCAGTAATTGGCAAGCAGGGCGTCATCGACTGAAGATTCATCAATCACCCACAGATGAATCTCATCACTCACTGGAAACGCCATGTCTCACTCATTCTGTAATGCCTTCAACCCAACAAATCATATTTGCGCAGATAACCGCGCAACTGATGGTAACTCATCTGCAGAAAATCGGCGGCCTTGCGCTGATTGAACTGACAGCGCTGCATGGCCTGCTTGAGCAGATCGATTTCAAAATCCTGCACATGCGTCTTGAAATCCAGCGTTTCTGCTGCGTCCATATCTACTGCCGGGGCCCGCGCAGCCGCTGCATTTTGCCCCGCCGACGACGCTGCTCCAGCGGGTTTTGAGGGAGCCTGGTTCAAACGGTAAGGCGATTCGAAGGGATTGAAAACCAGCCGGGTGATCTGCCGATCAGGACTCTGATAAACAGCCCGCTCAATGACATTCTTCAATTCGCGCACATTACCCGGCCACGTATGGCTGACGAGCATGCGCTCAACACTCTGCGAAAAGCCGTGAAAGTAATCTCCACCGAGTTCTTTCACCATGCCCACGGCAAAATGCTCCGCGAGCACCATGACATCTTCAGCACGAGCGCGCAGCGGTGGCAATGTGATGACATCAAATGCGAGGCGATCCAGAAGGTCCTCGCGAAACTTCTTTTCACGTGCGAGCGTTGGCAGGTCTTCGTTGGTGGCAGCAATGATGCGCACATTCACTTTCAAAGGCTGATTGCCACCGAGACGTTCCAGCTCTCCGTACTCAATAATACGCAGAATTTTTTCCTGCACCGGCATTGCGGTATTTGCCAATTCATCGAGAAACAACGTGCCTCCATCCGCGCGCTCGAAGTAGCCCTTTTTCTGGCTGGTTGCGCCTGTGAAAGCCCCGCTCTCGTGGCCGAAGAGTTGCGATTCCAGCAGGGTGTCACTCACCGCTGCACAATTGATCTTGAGAAAATTCTGCTGCCAGCGCCTGGAAAGGAAATGCAGGCGCGCGGCAATCAACTCTTTGCCCGTGCCACGCTCCCCGACAATCAGCACCGGTTTGTTCAACGGCGCCACCCGGGAAACGTGTTCCTGCATCTCCAGAAAACTCGCGGATTCTCCGATCATTCTAGGTGGTGAATTGTCTGCCTGCATGGGCTGTTCCTTCCCCTTTCCTACATTGACTCTCGTTTTGCGAAAAATACCACTAGTTACCCTTTCTCGCCAACGGAACGCTTTCGCTTCATCGCATTGATATTTATTTTCCATCTATTACAACAAGATGCAGCCGCTCTAATTGCTGGCACACAATCTGCTTTAACTGGCACATTCGCAAGGCAACTAGTGAATCATCACCCGCAACCCGTGTCACAAAGAGGAAGCCAGACAAATGAGCATATTTTCACGCTTGTCAGACATCATCAATTCCAACATCAGCTCCCTGCTCGACAAGGCAGAGGATCCGGAAAAAATGATCCGCATGGTCATCCAGGAAATGGAGGAAACGTTGGTGGAGGTCCGCAGTGGCACCGCCAAGGTGATCGCCGAGAAGAAGACTCTCCACCGTCGCGCCGAACAACTGCGCAAGCAGGCAGAGGATTGGCAGCAGAAAGCCGAGCTGGCTCTCAGCAAGGATCGCGAAGATCTTGCCAAGGCTGCGCTGGTAGAGCGTGCCAGCGTCAACGCCACTGTGAATCTGCTGGACGGTGAGATGGTGAAGCTCGATGAGACCCTGGACAAGTTAAGTGGCGAAATTGAACAACTGCAGAACAAACTCAACGACGCGCGCGCCAGACAGAAGACTATCGTCATGCGCGCAACCGCCACGCAATCCCGTGTCGATGTCAGTCGTCAGCTGCACAACTTCAACATTGACAATGCCATGAACAAATTTGAGTATTACGAGAAGAAAATTGATCTGATGGAAGGCCAGGTTGACAGCCTCAATATGGAACGGAGAGGTCTGCAAAGCGAATTTGATGAGCTCGCCAGAAAGGAAATAATTGATCTGGAACTCCAGGAAATCAGAAAGAAACTTAACAAGTAAGAATGTGAAGGGTTCAGCTCATGGGTTTTTTTGAATTCGCGATTGCGCTCATTTCGATCATTGGCGGCTTCATTACGCTGTGGATGTTCATTCTCTACCAGCGCAAGGAAAAGAAGGTCAGGCTGTCGACGGACACCGAGTACGATATCCGTGAACTCTCAGCTATGGCCAAGTCGCTGAGCACCCGGATAGACACCCTGGAATCCATTCTGGATTCTGAAGTGCCAAACTGGAGAGAACAGCATGAACACCAGGCCTAACAAGCTCACTCTCAATCGGGAAAAGAAGCGTTTCTGTGGCTTGTGTGCTGGACTGGCTGATTATCTTGAAGTGCCGGTGTTCATCATTCGAGTCATCGTCGTGCTTGCCTGCCTCGCCTGGCCGATCCTGATTCTGGTCTACATGGCCGTCTGCTGGTGGCTGAAAAAAGACATGAATGAGGGCAAAGTGCGCAGCTTCTTGTCCGAATCGCGGACGGCGAATCACTTCAGGAACGTGGACTATCGCAAGCAGATGTATCGCAACACCGGCAACAAGAGAATTGCCGGCGTCTGTAGTGGTATCGCCGATTACCTTGAGGTCAGTACACGCAAGATTCGGTTGGTAACGCTGCTGTCCTTCTTCCTGTTTGGACCCTTCACGTTCTTCGTCTATGGCGTACTGTGGGTCGTTCTGGAGAAAAATCCGCATAGCTATCGCCGCCATCGAGAACAGCGATCGCATAAGCGCAGCGGTCACCGCGCGCCTGCAGATGATCAGGCCTTTGCGCCAGAAACCCAGTCGGCAGAGTCACTATCCAATGCCTCAATCGCACTCTCTCTTCAGGAGTGTTCCAGTACATTTACCAAGCTGGAAACGAGACTCCGGGATGTGGAAGCCTTCATGACGTCGAAGAAATTCCGCCTGCACTGCGAAATCAACCGTATTTAGCCCCTACCTCATTTCAATTGTGCGCTTCAAGGTGAGCAGTTACACTCCCAGACAGTTAATTCTAACCGTCTGGGAGGCCTCGCCATGTACCGTGCTCTGCCCGATTTCGACACCTTGGTCACTCTGCACAAAGAACAACTGGAAGAGCTGGAACGGATCTATGCCGAGCTGACGGATGCGATTTTGGAAAACACCAGCGGCCAAACCAGCTCGACCGGTGCCAGTCTAGAGGCGCGGATTATTCCCTTCATTCAGCAACGTGACCGCTCACGGGATCATTAAGGATTACGATGGGTGCTCGGATCATTGCGCTGAAAATCACTCTCGGAGCTGGCTTGTTGCTGCTCGCGCAAAGCCATGTATTCGCGCAGCAGCCAGTTCCCCTGCCCCGTTTGCCTGAAGCCGTGTCAGGTATCACTCCACCGACGGCGCGAGTGACCGGACTCCCCGGCAACATGCGCATCACCGAACGCTCCTGCCGATCACTCCCTCTGGAAGAGACCCGCCGTCGCATCGTCAACGCAGCGGCTCAGGAATGGGCGTACTTCGGCTTCGGCATTGACAAACAGCCTGCCGGGTTGGCGATTGAGAGAACGGCACCAGCTCAAAATCGCGCGCGCCGACCGGGAATGAGTACCACGGAGGCCGTGCGTCTGGCTGACTCCATCGCCGGCTACTGGGCCGCCACCCCCGACAGCGACTGGATACTGCAGCGTCAGAATCAGGCCTGGAGCACCGACGGTGCTGGCGTCCGCTGGCGTGATGCCTGGTCCGCTGCCTTCATCTCCTGGGTGATGTGCGAGAGCGGCCTTGGAACGCCTCAGCAGTTCAAACGCGCCATCGCGCACCACACCTATATCGACCAGGCGATTCTTGCGAGCGAACGCAAGGACGATGCCGCCGCATTCCTCGCCTATACGCCGGGGGAGGCCGCAATAGCCCCAGGTGACTTGTTGTGCCGGGGGAGCCGACCTGCGTATCAGAGCATTGCCGAACGCCGCGCCCAGTTGGGTGTCGGTGCCAGAACACATTGCGATATCGTGGTTAAAGTAGATGAAGAGGCCGGACAGATCATGGCCATTGGCGGCAACGTCAGGGGTTCAGTGCGGATGAAGGTTTTCCCGGCAGTCCGCGACGACAATCAGTACCTGCGTCCACTTTACGACAACGGGCGCATTCACTTTGCTCACCTGCAACTCAAATCTCCGGCGATTGAGGCGGATGCCTTGGACCAATCCCCGAGCCTGCAAAAAATCGCCTGCAGTTCCCCAACGCCGAACGCGCTGCCAGCATGGGTAGCGGCACCTTCACTCCCTGCAGAGCTGTGCTGAGACGGCGCAGTCAGATCACCTGCACTCGTCCCGCCTCAATCCAGTTCGACGACGGAAACGTCGGCCGTCACCACAGCTTCGGTCAGTTGCGGTGAGCACAGTTCAATAAAATGGTAGGCAAAGCGGCGCATGAAATGTCCGCGCCGCACAGCAATGCGGGTCGTGTTCTCTCCGAACAGATGTGAACAATCCAGCATCGTCAGTCCTGCATCGCGCGCGGCATTGAACGCTACAGACGCGATGATTCCGACTCCCAATCCCAGTTCCACATAAGACTTGATCACGTCCGCGTCCAGCGCGCTGAGCACGACATCGGGCACGATCTGCGCCTCCCCGAAGGCTTTCTCGATCAAGGCTCTTCCGGTGAAGCCCTCGTGGTAAGTCACGATCGGATATTCAGCGATGGCAGCCAGCGTCAACGGCTGCTGGCTCGCCAAGGCATGACCGGTCGGCACGATGACACTGTGGTGCCAGGAGTAATAGTTGAACGTCGCCAGCTCTGGAATTTGCCCCAGCGCTTCGGTCGCCACTCCGATATCGGCCTCTCCTTCGAGCAACATCTGGGCAATCTCGGTCGGGCTGCCCTGATGCAGCTTGAGATGCACGCGGGGATAAATCTTCTTGAATTCCATCACCACTTTCGGCAGTGCATAGCGCGCCTGTGTGTGAGTCGTGGCGATTGTCAGCTGCCCTTTGTCCTGCTGGCTGAACTGCTCGGCCACGGTCTTGATGTTCTTCGCGTCGAGCAGCATGCGCTCGACAATCTTGACCATCTCCTTGCCCGGTTCGGTGAGCCCCAGCAAACGTTTGCCCTTGCGGATAAACAACTCCACGCCCAGCTCATCCTCCAGATCCTTGATGTGTTTGGAGACTCCGGACGGAGACGTATAGAGCGCGTTGGAGACTTCGGTCAGATTGAAGTTGCGCCGCACCGTCTCGCGGATGATGCGCAATTGTTGAAAGTTCATGCCTAGGCTCCAGTACGGCTCTGCTTGGTGTCTTACACGCTAGCCGGGTTGCTCACTGCATCGGCAGAGACGTACCCCGGCCGATCAAATAATTTCAAACGCGATGGCACCAGGCGCACATGCTGACCAGGCGTCAACGCCAGCCCGGCAACCTGTGCCTGCGTCAACTCCACCTCGAAGTGCTGATCTTTGTCGCGATCCAGCCCGTCGAGCTCAACTCGCGCACTGACACCGAAGGACAACACCCGCACGACCTTCGCTGCGACACCCTGAGTGTAGCCTGTATCAGTGACGATCTGCAGCTCATGCGGGCGCACAAAAGCAAACACCTCAGAGCCTTCCGTGAAATTATCCTGCGTGTGTGGCACGGCATCGGCTCCCACCCGCAAGCCTTCCTCTTCGACGCGGCCATGAAAGAGATTGACCGAACCCAGGAAGCTGTAGACGAACGGCGTCGCCGGATGATTGTAGACCTCTTCCGGCGTGCCGACCTGCTCCACACGCCCATGATCCATCAGCACTACATTGTCGGCGACTTCCAGCGCCTCTTCCTGATCGTGGGTGACGAAGATAGAGGTGATATGCAGCTCATCGTGCAGCTTGCGCAACCAGCGGCGCAGCTCTTTGCGCACCTTGGCATCCAGCGCTCCGAAGGGTTCATCCAGGAGCAGCACGCGCGGCTCCACCGCCAGCGCTCTGGCCAATGCGATGCGTTGCCGCTGACCACCTGACAACTGTGATGGATAACGGTCCGCGAGCCAGTCCAGTTGCACCAGATTCAGCAGCTCATGTACTTTGTCCTTGATCTCCTGCTTCGAAGGCCGCTGTGCACGCGGCTTCATGCGCATGCCGAACGCGACGTTGTCGAACACCGTCATGTGCTTGAACAGCGCATAATGCTGAAACACGAAGCCCACCTGGCGCTCACGCACACTGCTGATCGAGGCGTCCTCTCCCTCCAGCGTGACGATTCCAGAATCGGCCTGCTCCAGCCCCGCGATGATGCGCAGCAGTGTCGTCTTGCCACAGCCTGACGGGCCGAGCAGCGCCACCAGTTGTCCGGACTCGAAATTCAGAGAAATGTCATTCAGCGCCGTAAAGTTGCCGAAGCGTTTATGGATATTTCTGACTTCGATGCTCATGGCACAACCCTCGGTGAAAGCGTATTGATGTCTGCAGGAACCATATGTGATGCGTTGAAATGACTGCTGGCACGATGTTCTACCCTGGTCTTGATCACCAGAGTCACCAGCGCCAGAAGTGCGAGCAGTGAGGCCACTGCGAAGGCTGCCGCAAAGTTGTATTCGTTATAGAGAATCTCGACATGCAACGGCATCGTGTTGGTCTGGCCGCGAATTTTTCCAGACACCACCGATACCGCTCCGAACTCCCCCATCGCCCGGGCGTTGGAGAGAATCACCCCATACAGCAAGCCCCATTTGACGTTCGGCAGTGTCACGTACCAGAGTGTCTGCCAGCCATTGGCACCCAGCACCACTGCCGCCTCTTCCTCGTCGCGCCCCTGTGCCTGCATCAGCGGGATCAGCTCACGGGCCACAAAGGGGAACGTCACGAAGATGGTCGCCAGCACGATACCGGGCACAGCAAAGATCACCTTGAGATCATGTTCCACCAACCATGAACCGAACCAGCCATTGGCGCCAAACACCAACATGTACATCAGGCCCACGATCACCGGGGACACGGAGAACGGCAGATCAATGAAAGTCGTCAGCAATTGCTTGCCGCGGAAGTCATGCTTGGCGATCAGCCAGGCCGCAGCCACCCCAAAAACCAGGTTCAGCGGCACCGAGATGATGGCAATCAGAACTGTGAGTTTGATCGCGGCCAGCGCTGTCTCTTCCGTTATGGACAGCAGATAGACTTCCCAGCCTTTGCGCAGGGCCTCGAAGAACACCGACACCAGCGGTAGGATCAGGAATAGGACGAAGAAGCTCAGCGACAACGTCAGTAGCGTCCACTTCACCCAGGGCGCCTCCCGTGTGGCCAGGTTGCGCTCGAAGCGTGTGGTCTTATGAGAATAGTGACTCATCAGCGCGACCCTCCGATGCTTCTGGAACTCCACGCCTGCAGCGCGTTTATGACCAGCAGCAAGACGAAGGAGAACAGCAGCATCACCAGAGCCACCGCCGTCGCGCCCACATAGTCATATTGCTCCAGTTTGGTGATGATGATCAGCGGGGTGATCTCCGAGACCAGCGGAATATTGCCGGCGATGAAGATCACTGAACCGTATTCACCCACGGCACGCGCGAAGGCCAGCGCGAAACCAGTCAACAACGCCGGCAACAGAATCGGCAGCAGCACATAGCGAAAAGTCTGCCAGCGCCGTGCTCCGAGGCTGGCAGCGGCCTCTTCAAGCTCGGTCTCCAGATCTTCCAGGATTGGCTGCACCGTGCGCACAACAAAGGGCAGACCGATGAAGACCAGAGCCACCAGCACACCGGCTGGCGCAAACGCAATCTTGATCCCCAGCACGCCCTCGACATATTGGCCGATCCAGCCGTTACGGGCGTACAGCGCGGTCAGCGCAATACCCGCCACCGCCGTCGGCAGGGCGAAGGGCAAGTCCACCAGCGCATCGACAATGCGTTTGCCTGGAAACGAGTAACGCACCAGAACCCATGCCAGCATCAAGCCGAATACTGCGTTGATGGCCGCGGCAATTATCGAAGCTCCGAAGGAAAGTTTGTAGGACGCCAGCACGCGTGGCGCAGTGACCACCTTCCAGAACTCCGCGAATGATAGTTCGGACGTTTTCAAAAACACGGCGGCAATCGGAATCAGCACGATTAGCGTCAGGTAACCGAGTGTGTAGCCGAGCGATAGATTGAAGCCCGGCAGCACACTGTAGGACCTTCTAAAGGAGTTGCCGCGCCGGCGACCTAACAATGCATTGGGGGTGAGGGCAATAGCCATCGGTAACTCTCCGTGCTCCACTGGGCTGCCTGTTACTGGGAAACTGTCACTTGGGATATCTGGCAGGCGGGGAGAGTCTACAAACCGGCCCTCATGAAGAAAAACAATAAAATCAGCAATGCTTATTCACTTTTAAGCATAAGAGGACGCAGGCCCGGGTAATCCCAGTTGCTCACGGGTATGGCGCCGTACGCGAGCCAACGCACCGCCCCGGCCACGTTGCATATGCTGAGGTGCCGACACTACCGGGACCTGAGCTGTGGCAGACTCGCTCTGCAGTGCTGCCAGCAAGTCAAGCACCCCGGGCCAGGGACCAAAACCGGATTCCGCGTTGATGTGTCCGACTGCCCCCGCATTGACGATCGCTAGTTCCCAGTCATGAGCCCACTGCTGAGCGGCAGGCACAGACATCCAGGGATCATTCTCACTGGCCACCAGCACCCCACGCACCCCCAATGCTTTGGCGGGCAAGACGTCGGCCAGGGTCTTCACGGCAAGGCGACGATCATCGACGCGCCCAAGCCCCAGCAGATGAAAACGCTGGGGATCGGCAGGCGCTGCCAGAATCACTCCAGCAACATTCTGCGGGCGATCCGCCACCGCAATCACGGTGGCGAGACAGCCGAAGCTGTGGGCGACAATCCATAATGGCGCAGGCGCTCTGGCGATCTCCTCGCGCACACGCTCGGCCCAGTCGGCCAACACGGGTTCGTGCCAACTGACTCCGGAAAGCACATGGCTGCCGACCAGTTCGCGGTGCAACCAGCTCTGCCAATGTGACTCACCACTGCCTCTATAACCAGGCACGATCAGGACTCCTTCACCGGACGCTGGCATGCTCTGACTCCTGTTTTTCAATCAGTTACAGCCCATAGATCTGGTCGAAGATGCCGCCGTCACTGAAGTGATCGGCCTGCGCCTTCTGCCAGCCACCGAACAAATCGATGCTGAAAGTGTTCACCTGCGGAAAGCGGGCAATGTCTTCGGGAGCCGCCAGTTCCGGATGGCGTGGTCGGTAGTAGTTCTTGGCGGCGATGCGCTGTCCGGTCTCGGAATAGAGATATTCAGCATAGGCAGTGGCAACGTCCAAGGTGCCACGACGTTCGGCAATACCCGTGACCACTGCCACTGGTGGCTCGGCGAGAATGGAAACGGACGGCACGATGATCTCGAAGTTCTCTGGGCCCAGCTCATTCACAGCAAGGAATGCCTCGTTCTCCCAGGAAATGAACACGTCACCGACGCCGCGCTGCACAAACGTGGTGGTCGAACCGCGTGCGCCGGAATCCAGCACCACGACATTCTTGTAGAGGGTGCTGACGAACGCCTGGGCCGACTCAGGAGTTCCGCCTGGCTGCTGCAGTGCATAGCCCCACGCTGCCAGATAATTCCAGCGCGCCCCGCCGGAGGTTTTGGGGTTCGGCGTGATGACGCCCACACCCGGTTGCACCAGATCATCCCAATCCTGGATTCCTTTGGGGTTGCCCTTGCGCACCAGAAACACAATGGTAGAGGTGTAGGGCGAACTGTTGTCCGGCAGTTTGGTCTGCCAGTCGGCAGACAGCTTGCCGGACAGCTCGGCAATCGCGTCGATATCGTAGGCCAACCCGAGCGTGACGATGTCCGCCTCAAGGCCATCAATTACGGAGCGCGCCTGGGAGCCGGAACCCCCGTGGGACTGGTTGATCTCAATCTCTTCACCGGTTTTCTCCTGCCAGAATCTGGCGAACTCGGGATTGAACTCCTGATAGAGCTCGCGGGTAGGGTCATAGGACACGTTGAGCAGAGTCTTGTCTTGCGCTTGCACAGTGGCAGAGGACAGTGCACCGACAGCCGCCAGCGTCAAAAAGGAACTCAGGGCAAGGTGTTTGAAACTTCTGGTGTTGAAAAGCATGTTGCAGCACTCCTTGAAATAGCTGGTTTTCGAAATTGGCGCCAAGTTACCAGCACCCTCTCCCCTGCCAAACCAAGAAAAACAGCAAAGCTTATGCGGCAAAACGAAATACCTCTCAGCGGTCACACTGCGCTTGCTGATCCCGGTTTATAATCCCGGCACGTTTTGCTTCCGACTACACCAGCGACACCACCATGAAATACTGCCAGCACTGCGCCGGACCGATCACACACCACATCCCGCCTGGCGATGACAAGCTGCGTTACTGTTGCATCGCCTGCGACGTGGTGTTTTATCAAAACCCGAACAACATCGTTGGCACGTTGCCAATCTATGAAGACAAGGTACTGCTGTGCAAACGCGCCATCGAGCCGCGGTATGGCAAATGGACTCTGCCTGCCGGCTTTATGGAGAATGGCGAAACCACGCTGCAAGGCGCCATTCGCGAAACGGCTGAAGAAGCCGGTGCTGTGGTACTGCCGGAAGATTGCTCTCTCTATAGCCTTTTCAACCTGCCCTATATCAATCAGGTCTATCTGTTCTTCCACACGAAGCTGCGCTCTCTTGACTTCAACCCCGGTGAGGAAAGTCTGGAAGTAGCGCTGTTCAGCGAAGCAGAAATTCCCTGGAGTGAACTGGCCTTTCCGGTGGTGCGGATCACGCTGGAGCACTATTTCGCGGATCGTCAGCGAGCTCAATTCCCCGTGCGAATGTTTGATCTCCAGTACTCTGCTGAACGCCAGCTCAGCACATTCCTCGTCAGCACTAGCACTGCCGACCGCAATAAAAGTTCATAAGCATTGATGTTTTTCTTGGTTCTGACGGATAGCAGCGATTGCTAGAGTGCCGCCCATCGCACACTACCCGTTCAAAATTTGAGGAGAACATCATGAAAAACCTGTATCGCTTTGCTGCGGTAGCACTGTCATCCGGCGTGGCGCTGGGGGCATTCGCACAGAGCGGCGCACCAAGCGCAGCTGACTCCAGTGATCAAGCCGCTGCCCAGGCGGGCAGCCGTGTCGAGGAGATCGTCATCACGTCGCGCCGTCGCGAAGAGGTGGCGCAGGAGGTGCCGATTCCAGTGACCGTTGTCAGTGGCGACCTGGTGGCTGATTCCGGCGGTTTCAACGTAAATCGCCTGAAGGAACTGATTCCCTCGGTGCAACTGTATTCCTCCAACCCGCGCAATACTGCCATCAGCATTCGTGGCCAGGGGACGACTTTCGGTCTGACCAATGACGGTATCGATCCGGGCGTCGGCTACTATATTGATGGGGTGTTCTTCGCACGCCCTGCCATCACGACACTCGATTTCATCGACGTCGAGCGCGTTGAAGTACTGCGTGGCCCACAAGGCACTTTGTACGGCAAGAACACCACAGCGGGTGCGTTCAACGTCACCACCAAAAAGCCAGGCTTCGACAACGAGGCCAATTTTGAGGTCAGCACCGGCAACAACAACTACGCTCAGCTCAAAGGAACTGTGAGTGGCGGCCTGACGGAATCCATCGCGGGACGCATTTCCTTTTCCAGCACGGAACGCGACGGCACACTGAAGAACATCCGCACCGGAGAAGACGTCAACAATCTCGAAAACTGGGCCGTGCGCAGTCAATTGCTGTGGGATGTCAGCGACTCCACCGAAGCACGTCTGGTGGCCGAACTTTCAAGACAGGCCCCGAACGGCTACGCCCAGGTCTTTGCAGGTTCTGTGACCAACAAGCGCTCCAGTTACCGTCAGTTCGAGAGCATCATTGCTGCCCTTGGCTACAACCCGCCCCGCAATCCCTTCGACCGCAAGATCGACCACAACACCAAGTGGCGCTCCGGCAACGACATCGGTGGCTTGTCGCTGAACATAGACACGGAAATCGGCAGCGGCACGCTGACTTCCACCTCGGCCTGGTACTTCTGGGACTGGCGGCCGTCCAACGACCGCGACTTCCTCGGGCTGAATGCCCTGCAGTTGTCCGAAGCCCCTTCGGACCACGAACAGCTCTCTCAGGAATTCCGCTGGGCCGGTGACATTGCCGACAACGTCAGCGGCATCCTCGGCCTGTTCGCAATCAGGCAGACGCTGGAATCAGACCCTGTGCATCGTGAAGAGCTGGGGCCGGATCAGTGGCGCTTTGTCTCTCCGAACGCGACCAGCGAGGCGCAGTATCGTACGCCTGGCCTGTTCGAGGGCTTCGGCACCGACAGCAGCCCCGGTCTGGAAACCTTCAGCGCAGCACTTTTCGGTCAGCTTGACTGGAGGCTCAGTGACAGCCTGAACCTGCTGACCGGCCTGCGTTTCAACTACGACGAAAAGAAAGTGGACTTCCAGCGCACTCGCAGTGGCGGGGTGCCAATTGCCACCCCTGCGCTACTCGCCCTGAGAAATGCCCAGTACAGTAACCAGGCCTTCAAAGCAGACATCACCGATGACAATGTGACCGGCACCGTCACGCTGAACTACGCACTGGCCGATGCCATCAACGTCTACGGGACTCTTAGTACCGGTTTCAAACCTGTGGGACTGAACCTCGGCGGTCTGCCCACCGATGCTGGCCGCGTCATGACCGAACTGTCCATCATCAAGCCCGAGTACGTCCAGCACTATGAGTTTGGTGTGAAGACCTCGCCACTGCCTAACGCCACGCTGAACTTCGTGCTGTATCAGACGGACATCGAAGACTATCAGGCGCAAGTGCAGACAGCCGACATTGCTGTGAACCGAGGCTACCTGGCCAACGCCGAGGAAGTGCAGGTGCGCGGCTTCGAGATCGACGGACGTCTCCTGCTCGGCAACTTGACACTGCAAGGAGCCTACGCCTGGACGGACAGTGAATACGTGTCGTTCACAAACGCTCCGCTGCCGCTGGAGCTGGTAGGTTCCCCTGTCGCATTCATCGACGTGTCCGGCGGCAGACTTCCAGGTATCTCGAAGAACGCGGTGTCGCTCGGCGGTGAATATGTACAACCTTCAACTCTGTTCGGCAATAGCGGTGAGTTCTTTGTCGGTATCGATACTTACTACCGCTCGGAATTCTCATCTAGCCCGTCGCCGTCACAATATCTGAACGTCGATGGCTATTCACTGGTGAACGCACGCCTCGGCTTCCGCAGCGACGACAGCTGGTCAGGATTCCTGTGGTCACGCAACCTGACCGACAAGGACTACTTCGAGCAGCTGCTGCCGGGCGCAGGCAATTCCGGTCACTACGCAGCAGTGCTTGGCGTTCCACGCACATACGGTGCGACTGTGCGCTACATCTTCTGATGTCCCAGTGCGCAACG
>CAIRBI010000174.1 GCA_903876785.1 uncultured Gammaproteobacteria bacterium | reverse complement strand
TGCTGATGCCCTGTTCGGCGACTCAAGCCACCGATAACCATCAATCACATAAGCATTGGCGCCGGTCCGGAACAGCTCCGAGTCCAGCTTCAGTGCGGCGTTGTTCATGGCCTGGTCGGCAGAGCCGGCCGCATCGCCCAGTACGACCAACGCCCCCATTTCTCCACAGTCGGCACCCGCCACACGCACGATAGCTTCAGAGCGCGTCAGATAGGTGGAGTCGGTGAGGGTGAGGAAGGTTTCAAACGGAAGTGTGACGGGGATGGTTTCTGCGCATCCGCCCAGCACCAGCAGCGACAGCAGAAGAATTATTCGACGAGAACTTTCCAGCTTGAACGACAGCACTGCGTTACCACACTTTTCAATCTTTACAAGAAGAGAGAGAGAGAGGCCAGCCCGAACAGGCCAACCTCTCACAGAGATCAAGTAAAACTAGCGACGGACACCAGCAACAGGAATTGCACCGAAATCGGTGTCGAAATTGCCAGCCAGGTTGTCGCCGTCTATTGTGCCTGCAAAGCGCAGAGTTAAAGTTTGACCTTGTGCATCAACAGTGGTCGAGAAGTTCACGGCATTGCCTTCCACAGTGACGCCATCCAGTGCCGCAGAGCCGAGGTCACCAGAGGACAGGGAGCCGGACAGGTCAGGTTGAATGTCCAGAACCACGACCATGGCGCCAACCGGAGTCTCGATGTTGACATCCCAGATGCCGACCGCTGGATTCGGTGGAGTAGAGGCGCAGGCGGCGAGCAACAGGGCAGCAACCAACAACAGCGAGCCCTTCAGTAATCTTTTCATGATT
The DNA here is from genome assembly GCA_903876785.1 of uncultured Gammaproteobacteria bacterium. GTDB lineage: Bacteria > Pseudomonadota > Gammaproteobacteria > Pseudomonadales > Pseudohongiellaceae > UBA5078. The sequence goes on along the minus strand of CAIRBI010000174.1, from coordinate 3,068 downwards.
TCCCCTTAATTTTCTTGTCCGCCTGGTAGCGGATTGAATTTTGTAAACGAATGTTTGCAGACATACCCAGCAAGCTGGTGACGCCGCGCTATTTTCGCCTGAATCAAAGACGAGTCAACGACATTCTGGGGGGCGTCGCAGGTATTTTTTGTCAGTTCTGACTGATTATTGAAAATTCAAGGATTCGGGGAAGGCCCGACATATTCATGAGATGAGCGTGTTTGAAGCACTCCGGGAACTGCTATATGCTCGCCACAGGCAACGCATAACGGCAGCAGTACACACGCACATTACAGAATCAGGGGATAGGTCATGGCACGCTTTCGAGTCAACGGAGTAGCACAGGAATTGGATATAGAGCCGGAGATGCCGCTGCTGTGGGCGCTTCGTGATGAGCTGGGGTTGACCGGCACAAAATTCGGTTGCGGAGTCGCCGCCTGTGGCGCCTGCACCGTACAGGTCAATGGCAATCCAGTGCGCAGTTGCGTGACGCCGGTGAGCGCAGTGGAAGGCACCGACATCACCACAATCGAAGGTCTGGCGGTGAACGCCGCCGCTGCTCTGACTCCGGTGCAGCAGGCCTGGATCGACCATCAGGTGCCGCAGTGCGGTTACTGCCAGTCCGGCATGATCATGGCGGTGTCGGCACTGCTGACAGCAAACCCCAATCCCAGCGATGACGAGATCGACGGTGCAATCACCAACATCTGCCGTTGTGGCACCTATCCACGGGTCCGCAAGGCCCTTCGTTCGCTGACGACCACCGCATAGGTTCAGGGAGAGCACACATGAAAATCAATCGACGTCGTTTTCTGCTTGGTACAACCGTGGTCGGCGGCGGCCTGCTCATTGGCTATGCCACCACTCGCCCCAGCAAACATGCTGTTGCCAATGACACGCTCGCCGCGAATGGCCAAAGCTTCCTGACCACCTGGCTGCGCATACACCCGGACAACACAGTGACCGTGTTGGTGCCACACTCCGAAATGGGACAGGGAGTGCTCACATCGCTGCCGATGATGGCCGCCGATGAACTGGATGCGGACTGGGACCTGGTGCGTGTGGAACAGGCGCCCGCCACCGATCTGTTCGCCAACGGCGTGCTGATCAAGGGCTTTGCGCAATCCATGGGCGTGAGTGTGCCGGGCTTCCTGGACGGCGCGATCAACAAAGTCTCCGAGATCATGAACATCCAGATCACCGGTGGCAGCAGTTCGGTGCGCTTCACGGGTGAGAACGGCATGCGGGTGGCCGGAGCCGCCGCGCGTGAGATGCTGATCAAGACCGCCGCCGCGCGCTGGGAAGTGCCGGAGAGCGAACTGACGGCACGCCTGAGCCACGTTCATCACGAGGCCAGCGGACGCTCTGCAACCTATGGCGAACTGGCTTCCGATGCGGCGCGTTTCGAGCCGTCGCCGAATCCGCGCCTGAAAGAGCCCCATGAATTCACGCTGATGGGCAAACCCATTCAACGTATCGACATCCCCGCCAAGGTCGACGGCACCGCCGCCTTTGGTATGGATGCGCGCCCGGCCGGCATGCTGTACGCGGCAGTGAAGACTTCGCCGGTGTTCGGCAACAAGCTCGTGTCAGTGAACAGCGATGTCGCGCTGCAGCGCCGTGGTGTGGTGCGGGTCGTGGAGCTCGATGACGCTGTGGCCGTGGTAGCCGACAATTACTGGCGTGCGAAACAGGCTCTAGCCGCGCTCGATATTCGGTTCGAGGCAACCGCAAATGATCAGGTCTCCACACAGTCTATCTATGCCCAGTTCGACACCGCACTGCAGGGCGAACTGAACGAGGATGTGGAAGAAGGCGATACGCCTGCAGCACTGGCTGGCGCCGCGACCACCATTGACGCCACTTACCGTGTGCCGTATCTGGCGCACGCGGCGATGGAGCCGATGAACTGCACCGTGCATTTCCACGATGGCAAGGCCGATGTCTGGACGGGCACGCAAGACAACCTGGGCATTCGTGGCCGCGTCGCTTCGATATCCGGGCTGGATGAGAACGACGTGACTATGCACATGTTCTATCTGGGCGGAGGCTTCGGCCGCCGTCTGCCGAACACCACCAACACCATCGATCAGGCGACGCGCATCGCTCAGCAGTTCGACGTGCCGGTGCAGACCATCTGGAGCCGCGAAGAGGACATGCAGCAGGACTATTATCGTCCCGCCGTCACCAGCGCCTTCCGCGCGGGCTTCGATGCGAACAACAACCTGATCGCGTGGGAGAACCACTACACCACCAAGAACGAACCGGCCGAGGCGGCACATCCACCCTACTCGATTCCCAACAAGTCCATCGCCTATGCCGACAGCCCTACGCATGTGCCAACCGGGGCCTGGCGCAGCGTCGCGCACTCGCAGCACACCTTCTTCCTGGAATCCTTCGTGGACGAACTGGCGCACAAGGCCGGCAAAAATCCCTATCAGTTCCGTCTCGATTTGCTGAAAGACAAGCCGCGTCATGCCGCTGTGCTGAAGGCAGCGGCGGAGCGTGCAGGCTGGGAACGGAATCTGCCTGAGGGGCATGCCATGGGGATTGCGCTGCAGGAGAGTTTTGGCAGCATCGTGGCGCAGGTAGCGGAAGTGTCGATCAACAGCGATGGCAGCGTGCGCGTGCATCGCGTGACCTGTGCGCTGGACTGCGGACGTTCCGTGAATCCGGACACCGTGGCTGCGCAGGCCGAGAGCGGCATCATCTACGGGTTGACGGCAGCGCTGTATGGCGAGATCACCATCGCCAATGGCCGCGTCGAGCAGACCAACTTCAACGACTACGAGATGTTGCGGCTGAGTGATTCGCCAGAGATTGACGTGGTGACGATAGAATCCGGCGCGGCACTTGGAGGACTGGGTGAGCCAGCGACTCCGCCGGTGGGCGCCGCCGTTGCCAATGCCGTCTACATCCTGACGGGGCAGCGCGTACGCGAACTGCCGCTGAAAAACTACCGCTTCACTGCCGCGCCGGTGGAACGCGTGGCCTGACCCCATGTGGGAGCGGGCCTGCCCGCGATTGCCTCTCGATTGAGCTGAGTAAAAAGCAATCGCGGGCAGGCC
>CAIRBI010000173.1 GCA_903876785.1 uncultured Gammaproteobacteria bacterium | reverse complement strand
GCCTGCCCGCGACAAATCTCGCGCACAATCTATCGCGGGCAGGCCCGCTCCCACATGGTTGAGCTTATTCGGAGGTGCGGCGGTAGATGGCAAACTCCGGGCGGCCCTGGGGCGGGAAAGCCACCACCAGCTCCAGCAGATCAAATGCGCGCGCCTCGTCCACGTAAGACAGAATGTCGCGATCAATGCTCAGCGCGAGCAGTGAATCGTAGGGTGCGTTGACCAGCGTCTCCATGTCGATGTAGCGCCCAACCATGTCATACTCCTCCACACGACCGCTGTGATAGGCGACATAGTTGCTGTTGGTAATGACGAGCGCATTTTCCTCGGTGTTGTCCCTCAGCCACGTGCTCGCCTGCTGCAGAAAATCCTTCGAATGCCCGAAGCTGATATGCGCATCGATCGCGCAGTACAGCGCGAGAAATCCCAGCATTCCCCGCATGACCCGAGTGGCGGCCTCTGTCCGTGCCTGTGCCAGAGCGCTGTCGACGACAAGGGGCACCATCAGCATCAGCAATGTGCAGAACAACAGCGTGTAGCGCGTGGACATGAAGCGCGTCAGCATCAGAAAACCGAGCAATATGATGAAGGCGATCAATGCATAACTGAGCACCACGCGCATAACTGGAGAGCCGAGTTCGCCGCTGCGCTGGCGCAGCGCATAGCCGAGCACCAGCAGTGCCGGCACGCCGAAACCGAAGATCAGTTTCAATACGAGAATTGCCGCCAGTCCGGCGGTCATGAACAGCACGATGTACTGCCCTGAGAAGTCCGACGCATACTCGCCAAACACGGCGGTGCTCAGGGGCGAGCTGGTGGCGCTCAGTGCCGTCCACGCATCCTGCACAAACGGCAGATAGACCGCAGCGGCGCGTTGCACCAGTTGGAGCACATTCATGTCGACCAGCAGCAGTGCCAGCACTCCCAGTATGCCGAGCACCAGGCTGATGGCTTCGATCTTCACCACAGCCAGCACGCGTGCGCGCACTGTCAGCTCGCGGTTCCCCAACAATGCCAGTGGCGCGAGTGGCAGATACACCAGCGCCTCGCTGCGAAACAGTACCGCCGCCGCCGTGCTTGCCACGAACAGTGCGGCGTCCTGCCAGTGCTGACGCTTGCCATAACGAATCAGAAACAACATTCCCAGCAGCAGCAAGGCGATGAAACCAATGTCGCGAATCAGGTGATAGCGGTACTCATTGAGCTGCGGGAAAATCAATATGGTGATGGCCGCCAGCAGCGTCACTCGCTCACTGGCGCGGACCTCCCGGGCCAGAGAAATGAAGGCGTAGACGAGCAGGGCGAAGAGCAGGGCGTTGATCACCTGAGCGGCCGCAAACAAGTCGAGCCCCGTCAACTGGTGCAGCGAGCCGAACAGCACGGAATAGGTCGCCGACGGTTGATACGCATAGGCGGCAGCCACCCCCTTGTTCAGGAAAATCTCGGCCGTGCGCACATACTCGAAGGCATCGGCGTTGGGGATAGGGTTGAGCAGCGTGTTCAGGAATGACAACAACAGACTCGCAATCACGGCCCACAGTCGGATATCGAGGTCACGCCATTGCCTGTTCATTTCGGCTCCCTTCTGCTTCGTCGGTTGTAAGGGCTGGCCAACTTGCCCTCGGCCTGGGTCTTGAAGCGTTTGTGCAGCCACAGATACTGTTCGGGGTGCTGTCGTATTGCTGCCTCGATGACGCCGTTGATGCGCATGGCATCGGCCGTGTCATCGCCACTCGGGTAATCCTGCAGTGGCTTGCTGAAGTCCAGATGATAGCCCGAGTTTTCGGCATTGCGGTAATGGCTGAAGAAGATCACGGCCGATTTGTTGAAAGACGCGAAGCGACTGGTGGCGCTAATGGTTGCCGCCGGCACGCCGAAGAAGTCCACAAACACCGAATGCCGTGGGCCGTAATCCTGATCCGGTGCGTACCACACGGTATGCCCCTGTTGCAGGCTGCGCAGCGCGAGGCGCACATCGCCGCGGTCAATCACCG
>CAIRBI010000172.1 GCA_903876785.1 uncultured Gammaproteobacteria bacterium | reverse complement strand
GCCTGCCCGCGATTAGCCGCGTGCCGACTTCAATCGCGGGCAGGCCCGCTCCCACAATATTTTAAAGGGGCATTTCTTTATCGAAAAACTCTCTGGTGGTCTGCACGTCAATGGCGATACGCGCCTGCAGCGCATCCAGCGACTCGAACTTCTGCTCGTCACGAATCTTGTGGCGGAAGATCACGGTAATCTTCTCGCCGTAGATATCACTGTCGAAGTCCAGCAGATGCACTTCCAGCACGGCCTTGCTGCTGTCCGAAACGGTCGGCCGGTAGCCGATATTGGCAGCGCCCTTCAGAAAGCGCTCGGCCATCTCTTCGTTGTCCACGCGTACATCGCAGGCATACACCCCATGCAGTGGCAGCGTCTGGCGGTCGAGGCGCACGTTGCAGGTCGGAAAGCCCAGGTCGCGCCCCAGTTGCTGGCCCTGCACCACCGTACCGGAGATGCCGTAAGGCCGGTTGAGCAACAGCTCCACCAGCTCGAAGTCGCCCTTGGCCAGTTGCTCACGCACATAGGTGCTGCTGATGCGCACGCCATTGTGGACACAGCTCGCGGTCTCGACAAGCTCGAAACCATGTTGCTCGCCATAGCGCTGCAACATGGCGAAATCACCACGCCGTTGATGTCCGAAACGGAAATCGTTGCCAATGATGAGACACTGCAGCCCGAGACCTTGCACCAGCATGGTCTCGATGTAGTTTTCGGCGCTGAGGCTGGCAAGCGCTGCGTCGAAGCGCAGCTTGAACACGAAATCGATGTTCTGCTCTTCCAGCAACTGCAGTTTCTCGCCCAGTTCACACAGACGGGCCGGACAATTCCGGGGCGTGGCAGCGAAGAATTCTTCCGGGTGAGGTTCAATCAGAATGACCATCGACGGCACACCAAACTCTGCCGCCTTGGTACGCAATTGCTGCAGGATCAGTTGGTGGCCGGTGTGGACGCCATCAAATTTGCCAATGGTCGCAACACAATGACTGTGGTGGCGGCGAAAGCTGTCGGTGTCCTCGATCACTATCATGTTCTGAGTCGCAGCGGCAACAGGCCGCATGAGGGTATAAAGGCGCGCCATTATACCCGCTTATGCTGCGGGGCCCCAAAAGAACTTTAGGCTTTCAGAACCTTAGTCCTTCATTTTCAACCTTTCGTTGCCCTTTACGAACAGGATGCGGGACCACAAAGCGACAAACAGCAGCACGATAAACTGCGAAAAGAAGCCAGCACCCAAGGCGCCGGGCTCCGCGTCCATGGCAATGGAGACCATGTTGAAGATCATCGCCACCACCATTGACGCCAGCACGGCAGAGATCAGCAGCTGGATAATACCCATCATTCGAACCATCTCACACCCCGTCGAAAAGCATCTTATTGCGGAACATTCAGCACCAGTTTGCCGACCATGGTGCCGGACTCCAGCTTGGCGTGAGCCTTGAGCAGATTGGCCGCGTTCAGCGCGCCATAGTGCTCGGTGCGGGTATGCCGCAGCACACCGGCATCGAGCAGGCGCGAGGCCTCATTGAGCAACACGCCCTGTTCGGCAATGTCTGCTGTCTGGAAACGCGAACGGGTGAACATGAACTCCCAGGTGATCGAGACACTCTTGGGCTTGAACAGGTTGATGTTGACCGGCTGATTGGACTCGGTGTCCACGATCAGACAGAGCTTGCCCTGGGGCAGAATCACGTCAGCCATGCCATGCCAGTGCTGAGCGGTGCCCACCAGGCAGAGAATGTAATTCACGCCGGTCAGTCCCACACGCTTGAATTCATCGCCGAGCGCCTCGCGGTGATTGATCACCTGATCCGCGCCCAGGTCGCGACACCACTGCTCGGTCTGCGCACGGGAAGCCGTCGCGATCACCTGCAGGCCTGCGACCTTCTTCGCCAGTTGCACGGCGATGGAGCCCACACCACCGGCAGCGCCGATGATGAGGATGGACTTGCCCTTGTTGGCGGCGGCGTCTTTGCTGATGC
>CAIRBI010000171.1 GCA_903876785.1 uncultured Gammaproteobacteria bacterium | reverse complement strand
GGTGTCAGGAAAGCGGTGCATGAAATCTCAAACGTAAACAAGGTGCTGAACGATGCGAACTTTATGGTCTGGCCTGCTGGCTGTCTTTCTTCTTTCGCTGGCCACAGTTGTCCTGGCACAAGACGTACAAACCGGAACTATCGAACAAGTGGATCAGGATAACGGCGCCATTACGATTTCCGGGCGCGTCCTGGTCTTCTCCGAAAGCACAACGGAGATCTATTTTGGTGAGCGGCGTCTGTCTCCGGTGAGTATCGACCAGGGCATGGTTGTCCGCTACACTCTGGACGAGAAGGGCGCCTTGCTGCGCATAGATTTGCTGGGGCCCAGCGACATGCTGCGAGCGTTGGATGATCACTGAGGAACGGAAATGCTGGGGAAAATGGCTGACAATGGCAAAAAAGCGGGGGTTCGCGCTTTCGGCGGCTTCACTCTTGTCGAGTTGATGATTGTAGTGGCGATCATTGGCATCCTCGCAGCGGTCGCTCTGCCAGCCTATCAGCAGAGTGTGCGCAGCAGCGGCAGGGCTGAGGCGCAAAGTCTGCTCTTGCGAATTGCTGCCAATCAGGAACGCTTCTATTCCGACAATAATTCCTACTCCACGAATGCCGACCCACTGTCGAGCCCCGCTGTGGCGACGCTCACCTCGGAAAGCGGCTTGTACGAAGTCGCAGTTGCTGCATGCGCCACCGGTACCATCAGCACCTGCTTTGTAGCAACTGCCACCCCGCAAGGTGATCAGGCGGTTGACAGTTGCACGACCCTGACGATTACCAACACCGGCTTGAAGGCGTCGACGGGAGACACCGTCGACAATTGCTGGCGCTAGTACATGATTGGTGGTGAAGATTTCCTCTGAAAGCCGTGATCCAATCGATTTGAATCCTCGTAAAAGTCTCACAAGTAAGCAATATGGATGATCAAGAGACTGATATGACCAAACTCCAGGAATTGAACCTGAGATCAGGGCTGTCGCTGGAGCCCGATCCGTGGGCACCAGCCATTCGCAGTGTGGCGCAGTCCGGTGACCGTCAGGCCTTTCAAAAGCTGTACGCCCATTTTGCCCCGCTGATCAAGGCTTTCCTTGCCAAAGGTATGGGTCCGCACATGGACCGTTCGGCGGCTGAAGAGATGGCCCAGGAGGTCATGCTCAAGGTGTGGCGCAAGGCGGAATCCTTCAACGGCAGCAAAGCCAGTGTCAACACCTGGATTTTCACTATCGCCCGTAACACGCGCATCGATTTCATTCGCCGCAGCCAGCGGACAGACCGGACTATCGACATTGAAGATATCTGGCACGAGGCAGATTCTCCGGAGCCTCTGGTGGAGTTGCAGCAGCGCCGCGTGGAGGCGATAGTCAGGCGGTCACTGGACACTCTGCCTCCCGAGCAGGCGCTGGTGCTGGAGAAGGCCTTTATCGAAAGCTTGTCCCATAACGAGATCGCAGAGGAACTGGACCTGCCACTTGGCACAGTCAAGTCCCGCATCAGGCTCGCCCTGAACAAGCTGCAGATTCTCATTGATCGTTAACTTCGCCGAGCTAAATGTGCAGGTAAGCCCATGATTTCCTATCACCCGGATTCAAGATTTCTCACCGATTTCGCGTCGGCCAACCTGCCTCTGTCCGAGGCGGTCTGCGTCTCGGCGCACCTGGAGTTCTGTGGAAAGTGCCGCGCACACGTTCAGCAGCTTGCCGATATAGGCGGCCACTTGCTGTCCCGTCTGCAGCCTGAAACGCTGGAGCCGGACAGCTTCGAACGGCTCATGGGACGAATCGACGCTCAGGAAGTCCCGGGAGTAAAGAGAGATACAACTGTCGAGCAAGCTACCACTGGCGCAAAGCAGTCCGCATCCGCAGTACTGAGCGCTGCAAGTCATTCGCGTACCGAAAGCCCGCGCGGCGGGGCTGTCGTTGCTCTGCCGCGCGCCTTGCATCGGCTCACTCAGGGTGGCGTGCAAAACCTGCGCTGGGTGCAGCTTGGGAAGGCCCTGCGCGTGGCGCCATTGCACATTGATGAGGATGTGCGCGAGACGGCGATCTATGACATCAAGGCTGGCGGTAAAATGCCCGAGCACGAGCATCGGGGTGAGGAAATCACCGTGTTGCTCAGAGGCAGCTTCTCGGATGCCGAGGGCAGCTATAGCCGTGGTGACTTCTTGGTCCGCAACGCCGGTGAAGCGCATCAGCCGATGGCGACGCAGGATATGGACTGCCTGTGTCTGGTCAGTCTGGAGCGCCCGGTCCGTCCGCGCTCTTGGCTGTACCGGCTGCTGGAGCCGTTTGTGCAACACCAGCTGCACAAAGTGGCGACACGCTAACGCTCTGTGGGAGCGTGCCTGCACGCGATCGCTGTTGACTTGCACTGTGAGCCGATCTCGGGCAAGGCCCGCTCCCACATAGCTCGACAGCAAACACTGATCTGACTGTGGGAGAGTGCCTGCACGCGATTCCTCGGGCATAATGCACGGGCGCTTCCCGCGCACAATCCGCATCATGATCCCTTAAAGGAGTTTTAAATGGCCTCAGCCACTGCCAGACACATTCTCGTCGACACCGAAGCTCAGTGTCTGGAACTGAAAACGCGTATCGAGGCCGGCGAAGATTTCGCTGCCATCGCCAAGCAATATTCTTCCTGCCCATCGCGCAATCAAGGCGGTGACCTCGGTCGTTTTGGCCCGGGTCAGATGGTCAAGGAGTTCGACAAAGTGGTATTCAGCGCCGAGCCCAATACAGTGCAGGGTCCTGTGCGCACTCAGTTTGGCTACCATCTTCTGGAAGTGACGAGCCGCACGGCGTAATCGGTCAATGCCTCCGCGCCGCATGACTTCACCGCAATCGAGCTATGGTCCGCAGGACGTCACGGTCCTCGACCGCCGCCAGGTCTTCAAGGGCTTCTTCAGTATCGAGAAGCTGCGCCTGCGTCATCGCTTGTTCGCTGGTGGCTGGAGCGCGGAGTTCGAGAGAGAGTTGTTCCAGCGTGGCCATGCCGCAGGGGTGCTGCTTTACGACCCCGTGCTGGATCAGGTGGTATTGATCGAGCAGTTTCGTGTCGGAGCACTGCCACAGGCTCCAACAGATGAGGCTTCGCCCTGGCTCCTGGAGCTGGTCGCGGGCGTCATCGACGAGGGCGAAAGTGCCGAGGAAGTCGCACGGCGCGAAGCGCTGGAAGAGGCTGGGTGCGCATTGGGAGAGTTGGTGCATATCTGCCGTTATTTCAGCAGTCCCGGTGGCAGTACTGAGCAAATTGATCTGTTTTGCGGCAGGGTGGATGCGAGTCGCGCCGGAGGTATTCATGGTCTGGCCGAAGAGCATGAGGACATTCGTGTGCATGTGCTACCTTCGAGTGAGGCAACGCAGGCTTTGCAAAAGGGTCGGCTGAACAACGCCATGACCATCATTGCCATGCAATGGCTGGTCATCAACAAGCACGCGCTGCTGGAGCGCTGGAACGGCAGAGAACTGGTGTGACGCAGGCAGGCAGAAACAAGCATTACAGTATCGATCTCATCCGCCAGATGGCAGATTGCGACGCCAATTATATTCGTTTACTAAAGCTCATGCCTGAACTAGAATCCTTTCGCAGCGCCTGTCTTCAAAGCCTTGCGGGCTGTGCCTCCGGGCCATCTACCGAGGGTCGTATTCCAGACTTTACGCTGCGGGATTTTGTGAATGTCGGGGCGCTGCCAGCGGATGCTATCTGCACACGGGAATTTGCCATGTCCTCTCCGGTTGGCGACGGAGAAGAGGTTAGAGTTCGTATCAGTGTGGTGGAGATCTTTCGCTACACCAGCACGCTCGAAATTGTTCAGCTGACGAGAGTCAGCCCCTGGGTCAGTCCTCCCGGGATCATGATCCGCCTGTATCACGATGCAGTGACAGCCGAAGCGGTTGCCTATCAGGGTCATAAAGCGTTTTTGGCAAAATACGCGACACCTAATTCAAGAATGTATCATCGGGATGAGAAGAGACAGATAAACGAATTCCTGGGTGAGTGGCTAAGCCTGTGCCTGCAGGACGGCCATAGTCTGACTTCGCCGACGTTCATCTGTTCTGCGTAAATTATGATCAAGACTCAAGCGGGCACTCCACTGCGAGTTATACAGATCACCGACAGCCATCTGTTCAGAGACCCGACAGCTGCGCTGCTCAGGCTTAATACGCAGGAGAGCTTCGAGCGCGTAATTGAGTTGGTCGAGAGCAACGAGCCTCGGATCGACGTCATCTTGGCGACTGGGGACATTGCCCAGGACTCATCGATCGAAGCCTATATCCGGTTCAGTGACGCCATGGATCGCCTGCGTGCCCCTTTCTATTGGATTCCCGGCAATCATGATCGTCTTGCGGTCATGGAGAAAGCCCCTGCGCATCGCGAGGCCTCCGACAAAAAAATCAGATTCGGCAACTGGCAGATCATCATGCTGGACTCCAGTGTTGTCGGCGAAGTACATGGTCTGCTGGCGGCAAGCGAGCTGGCGTTTCTGGAGTCGTGTTTGCAATCCGCACAAAGCGATCCGCAAATCGCGCACACTCTCGTTTGTCTGCACCACAATCCTGTGCCAGGCAGCGCTCTTTGGATGAATGACATCGGTCTGCATAACCAAGACGAATTCAATGCCATGGTCGATCGCTTTGCCTCTATTCGCGCCGTAGTGTATGGGCATATTCACCAGGAGCTGGATTTCCTGCGCGAGGGTGTACGCTACTTCTGCACTCCGTCCACCTGCATTCAGTTCAAGCCCGAAGTTGAGGACTTTGCGCTCGACGATCTCAGTCCGGCTTACCGCTGGTTCGATCTGTACAGCGATGGCCGCATTGTCAGCGGCGTAGAACGGGTGACAGGATATGTCTTCGATGTGGACCACGAGTCCACAGGCTATTGATTCGTAAATCATGCTTCGTGATTCGGAGAGCGAGATGACCTCCAACGCTTTCTATCTGCTCTACATCCACGGATTCAACAGCTCCCCTCTTTCGCACAAAGCGCGCGTGACTCACGATTACTGTGCAGCGCTCGGCATGGCTGAGCGCATCGGCGTGCCCGAATTGTCCCATGTGCCGAGTCAGGCAATTGCAGAACTGTGCGAGATCATCGAGGCGCAGTCCTTGCCTGTCGCGTTGATCGGCAGTTCGCTGGGCGGCTATTACGCCACTTGGCTCGCCGAGCGTTACCAGTTGCGTGCCGCGCTGATCAATCCGGCTGTGAATCCCGATGAGTTGTGGCAGGCACATCTGGGGGTCAATCGCAATTATTACTCCGGCCGCCGTTATGAGATCACCACCGCGCATGTTGCCCAGCTGCAGGCGTTGCGCGTGGAGACATTGCAATTTCCGGAAAATCTGTTGTTGCTGGCGCAGACCGGCGACGAGACACTCGACTACCGTCTCGCTGTAGACAAGTACAAGTCGTCCCCGAGTATAATCCAACTCGGTGGCGACCACAGTTTCGTCAATTACGAGGCCATGCTACCCGACATCTTCCGGTTCTTGGCCGGTCCGCCATAACCCGGTCCGCATAAAGAGACACGCACGCAATGAGCAATTCCTATAATGCCGATGCCATCGAAGTCCTCACCGGCCTCGATCCGGTGCGCAAACGCCCCGGCATGTACACGGACACCAGCCGCCCCAACCACCTCGCGCAGGAAGTGATCGACAACAGTGTCGACGAAGCACTCGCCGGTCACGCGAAAAACATCACACTGGTCCTGCAAAAAGATGGCTTCGTGGAAGTCACTGACGATGGCCGCGGCATGCCCGTGGATCTGCATCCCGACGAGAAAGTCAGCGGCGTCGAACTGATTCTTACGCGTCTGCATGCCGGCGGAAAATTCTCCAACAAGAACTACAAGTACTCCGGTGGTTTGCACGGTGTGGGCGTCTCTGTAGTGAACGCATTGTCCAGCCAGCTGGAAGTGATCGTGCGGCGCGACGGTGTCGTCTACCAGATGAAGTTTCGTGACGGCGAAAAAGTGTCTGAACTGACGCCTGTGGGAACAGCGCCCAAGCGCATGACCGGCACGACCGTGCGCTTTCTCCCCGACGAAAAATACTTCGACTCCAGCAAATTTTCGGTACCACGGCTGCGCCACGTGCTGCGCGCCAAGGCGGTATTGTGCTCCGGCCTGCGTGTCACCTTCATCGATAACAGCGCGGGCGATGACAAGAGCCAGACCGAGGAGTGGTATTACGAAGATGGTCTCGCCGACTACCTGACCAGCTCTACCCGTGGCTGGATCACGCTGCCCGAGCTGCCCTTCATCGGCTCGATGCAGGGCAATGACGAGGCCGTCGAGTGGGCGGTGCAGTGGCTGCCCGAGGGCGGCGAGGTCACCGCCGAGAGCTATGTCAATCTGATCCCCACCGCGCTGGGCGGCACCCACGTCAATGGTCTGCGCACAGGCCTGCTTGATGCGCTGCGCGAGTTCTGCGAATTCCGCAACCTGTTGCCACGCGGGCTCAAGCTGACGCCCGAGGATGTCTGGGAGCGCTGCTGCTACGTGCTGTCGGCCAAGATCATCGATCCGCAATTCTCCGGACAAACCAAAGAACGGCTGTCGTCACGGCAGTGCGCCGTATTCATCTCAGGTGTGGTGAAGGAT
>CAIRBI010000170.1 GCA_903876785.1 uncultured Gammaproteobacteria bacterium | reverse complement strand
TCAGGGGGATTTTTTATTTCCTTCGGTATAATCCCGCCATGTCTAGAATTCTTTCCATAGATACCTCAAATTCACTGTGCTCAGTTGCGCTTAGCGATGAGGGGCAAATTACATTTAGCGTCAGTAATGAGCCTCGGCAACATGCCCGCCGAGTTCTCCCGATGATTGCCGAACTACTGGCCGCACGAAAGATGCGATCGTCTGACCTCGATGCCATTGCTGTCGTTAGAGGGCCCGGCTCCTTCACAGGACTGCGTATCGGGGCAGGGGTGGCACAAGGACTGGCATTCGGTGCAGGTATTCCAGTGATAGGCGTGTCAGCCCTTGAAATCATCGCAATGAAGGCCCACCGGGCTATCGGGCACAATCACCTGCTTGTTGGTGTGTGTGCGCGTGAAGATGAAATCTACAGCGCCGCTTACAGCCTCGGTGAGAATCAGCTGACCCTGCAGGGACGGGAGATGGTCGGTGGGTTCAGCGAACAGCATTTTGTTGGCGCGGACGAAGCTGCACAATGGTTTGGAGTTGGTGACGGCTGGCTTTACGCCCAAAATTTAAACTCAGCTGGCGCACTTCACATAATCGGATTCGATGCAGCGGAAATTGTGTCCGATGCTTCCACGTTGAGTGAACTTGCCAGTTTGAAATGGGCACAAGGTGCAAGTGTTGCCCCGGAATTGGCCTTGCCGGTTTATTTGAAAGAACAATTGGGCTATCAATAAGAATTGTTACAAACGTAGCATCAAGAATCGCAAGAGCAGCCTCATCCGTAGCGCCAGGAGTCACATGGAACTCGATATCTTTAAAATTACTTTCCTGGCCATTCTGCAGGGCATTACCGAGTTTCTGCCAGTGTCCAGCTCTGCGCACCTGATTCTCCCCAAAGAATTGTTTGGATGGGAGGATCAGGGACTCGTCTTTGATGTCGCAGTTCATGTCGGGAGCTTGATTGCGGTTGTCTCCTACCTGCGGCGTGATATCGCCACTTTGTTCATAGCCTGGATTCGCTCCTGTATCGGCAAGGGGACTGACAAGGACGGACGAATTGCCTGGTTCATCGTGCTAGCTACCATTCCGGCAGGAGTAGGTGGTCTGCTCTTCAACGATGCAGTGGAGCAGTATTCACGCTCCATGCTCTTGATTGGATTCACCTCTATCTTTTTCGGCATCGTGCTTTATTTTGCCGACAAGTACGAAGGTGTTCGTAAACCGATGGACAGGATGGATATGAAGACCGCCATCGTTATCGGGTTTGCACAACTCTTAGCGTTGATACCTGGAACATCACGGTCGGGGATTACTCTCACTGCAGGATTATTTTGCGGATTGGACAGAACCGCAGCCGCTAAATTTTCCTTTCTGCTGGCAATCCCCATTATCATCGCAAGTGGCATGTTCAAAGGTCTTGAGATGATCGAGACCGGAACGTCGGGGCAGTGGGCTATTCTTTTCTATGCAATCGCGGTTTCGGCAATTGTCTCGTTTACCTGCATTCACTACTTCCTGAGTTTGATCACGCGCATTGGATTCCTGCCCTTTGTCATTTATCGGGTACTTCTGGGGCTGCTGCTGTTCGCGATCTATTTTGTCAGAGTGGCATAAGCCGCGGGCAGAGTAGGCGCCAGGAGGCATGTTGCTACCCATCAGTACCACCCGCGTCTGCATCGCTCCTCCCATTGAGGACGGTTGCGTCTCGGATACGTCCCGGGGCCCAGCACCCGAATCCCAGGCGCAACTCGCTGTGCGGCTCTCTCTGCCGCTCTGGGCTCCGGAGGAGGTGGCGGGGTGCGAGTGTGGTTTCCTGTTGTTCTATGACCATGCCTGTTTGTCTCTCCAGCAAAATGATCAAAACGCCTCAGGTCCGCTTTGTGTCGATTTCGAAGATGCCACACTCGCCTATAGACAACGTCATTCAAGGCAGCCAGAAGCGATTTTGAAGGCTTTGGGAGCAAAGCAGGGCGAGTCCCTGCTAATCGTGGACGCTACGGCGGGGTGGGGTCTGGATGCGTTTGTGCTGGCGTCGGCAGGGCATCGCATTGACTTGATCGAGAGATCGGTCATTCTGCACGCTCTATTGCAGGATGGTCTGCGCCGTGCAGCCGCCAGCAGGGATGAGGGACTTGCAGTCATTGCCGATCGCATGACCCTGCATCTTGGAGAGAGCAGTCTGAAGCTGCAGGGGTGGGGCGCTTCTCTCCCTGACGTGATCTATCTGGACCCCATGTTTCCAGAGCGTCGCAAAAGCGCAAAGGTAAAGAAGAATATGTATCTGCTGCAGCAAATGCTACACGACGAGTTGCCCACAGAGGCGCTGTTACGCGATGCCCTGTCACTGGCCCGGCGCCGAGTCGTGGTGAAGAGGCCCGCTCACGCAGGCTTTCTGGAAGACATCAAGCCATCGTTCCAGCTGACTGGTAAATCCAGCCGTTTCGATATCTACCTCACCCGCAATAGTGGCAGCGGATGAGGTGGTCTGTTTGACAGTAGGTCAGGCCAGCAGGCGCAGTAGAATCTTTTCGTAGATTTGCGATAACTCCTCCAGATCGCTCACCTTCACTTGCTCGTTGACTTTGTGGATGGTGGCGTTGCATGGCCCCAGTTCGATGAGTTCGGCCCCGGTGGGCGCAATGAAGCGTCCATCAGACGTGCCTCCGGAGGTTGAAGTCGTCGTGGTGATGCCGTTGACCTCGCGAATGCTTTCCGCCGCCACGTCGATCAGTCGACCTTTGTCCGTCAGAAAGGGATTGCCCGACAGTTGCCAGTGCAAGGAATAACGAAGGTTGTGTGCGTCCAGAATTGCTTGTGTGCGCGTCTGAATGACATCCTGAGACAAGGCCGTAGAGAATCGGAAGTTGAACGTCACATCGAGATCACCGGGGATGACATTCTCTGTACCTGTGCCCGCATGTATGTTGGAAATCTGGAAGCTGGTCGGAGGAAAGGAGGCATTGCCGGTATCCCACACCTCGCGGCACAGCGCGTCCAGTGGCTGCATGGCTCGGTGGATAGGATTCTCGGCCAGATGGGGATAAGCGACATGCCCTTGCATGCCATGCACGCGCAACTTCCCGTGCAGTGAGCCTCTTCTGCCTGTCTTGATGGTATCGCCGACCCTCTTGTCACTGGAGGGCTCACCAACAATGCAGTAGTCGATCTTTTCGTTACGCTGTTCCAATACCTCGATCACCTTGCGGGTACCGTTGATCGCGCTGCCTTCCTCATCACTGGTCAACAGGAATGCGATGGAACCACGCATTGGCATGCCGCTGACAATAAGGCGTTCGCAGGCCGTTACCATGGCGGCGATACTGCCTTTCATGTCAGCGGTGCCACGCCCATACAGAAACCCATCACGGATGGTGGGTTCAAATGGCGGGGTAGCCCAGAGCTCCAATTGACCAGCCGGGACGACGTCCGTATGGCCGGCAAATGCGAACACCGGAGCCTGGGTGCCCAGTCTTGCCCACAGGTTGGTGACGTCACCGAACGGCATGATCTCGATGGCAAAACCCAGAGCCTTCAGTCTCTCCGCCAGCAGCTGCGTGCAACCGGCATCTTCTGGTGTCACCGAAGGCTTTTCGACAAGCGCCATGCACAGCTTCAAGGTGGGTGTAAAAGCGTTAGTGGTCATAGATTAGTAGTGCTCAAGAGCGTGCCTGCAGGGACAGGCATGCTGAATCAATTGTGAGTGTGTAGTTCTGCATTCAGCGCAATTGCCGTCTTGTTGGCTTTGCATTCGACGGAACCGGTAACCGAGTTGCGACGGAACAGCAAATCGGATTTGCCAGCGAGTTCGAGGGCTTTCACGGTGCGGACAACCTGATTGTCTTTGTCCAGCAATAACACCTTGGTACCGGCTGTCACATAAAGCCCCGCTTCAATGATGCAGCGATCTCCCAACGGAAAACCGAGCCCGGAGTTTGCGCCGATAAGACAATCGCGTCCCACGGAAATGATTTCGGTACCCCCGCCCGAAAGTGTACCCATGGTGCTGCAGCCTCCCCCGAGGTCGCTGCCTGCGCCAATCATCACTCCGGCAGAGATTCTGCCTTCGATCATGGCAGGTCCCTCAGTTCCTGCATTGAAATTGATGAAACCCTCGTGCATGACGGTGGTGCCTTCACCAACGTAGGCTCCCAGGCGCACGCGCGCAGTGTGAGCGATGCGCACACCTTTGGGCACAACGTAGTTGGTCATTTTCGGAAACTTGTCGACAGACATGACCTCGAGCAATTCACCTTTGAGTCGTGCATGCAGCTGCCGTGCCGGTAGATCCTCGAGATCGATTGCGCCTTCATTGGTCCAAGCCAGATTGCGAAGTACCCCGAACGCTCCGGTGAGATTCAGTGTATGGGGTTTGCAAAGCCTATGAGAGAGCAGATGAAGTTTAAGATAGACCTCGGGAATTGTGGCGGGTGGCAGATCTGCTGCAATAAAAGTCACGAGTATGGGTTGTGTGCTGTTGCTCAGTGACCGCAACAGGTCCTGCAGGCTGCTGTTATTCACAATCTCGGGCATTTGCGCAAGACGCGTCAGCTGCAGAGCGGACAGCTCATGAAAACTGTTGCCATCGGTGTAGTCTGCCATGTTGGCCAGTGTCTGCGTCAACGCCAGCGCAGGGCTTAGCAGCACCAGAGGATAGAACACTTCAATCAGTTCGTTGCGCGAATTGCGTGTGCCAATGCCTATGCCCAGGCTGTGCAATGGCGCGTGCAATGAATTTTGCAGTGGAATTGTCATGGTCATGTGATGGCAACCTCTTTATCGTTGTGCGGTTCTGTTTAAGAGAATGTTATTGGTTTTCGATCAGTTGCTGCAATTGCCTTTCATCGTAACCGGTGATGAACACGCGATGGCTACGCAGCAAGGGCCGGCGAATCAACGTCGGTTGCGCTGTCAGCAACGGCAATGCCGTTTCGATGCTGAAGCTGTTTTTAATGTCGGTGGACAGCTGACGCCAGGTCGTGCCGCGTTTATTGATCAAATCCTCAAGCGGGATGGCGGCCAGAAACGCTTGCACAAGAGATTCTTCCAACCCTTGCTTTCGGAAGTCATGAAACTCATAGCGGACATCGTGGCTGTCCAACCACTGCCGCGTCTTCTTTATGGAGTCGCAATTGGCGATACCGTAGAGCGTAATCATATTGTCCTCTCGCACTGTTCGGCTGCTTCATCTCTCGGGAGTTAGTTCCCGAGTCCTTGCCTGATGTCGCTCTGCAGGCGTTCGATCTCCGCCGGGTCTGTAATTTTTTGATTGTTTTCGTCGACGATGAAGAACAAGTCTTCTACTCGTTCACCCAGCGTCGCAATGCGGGCATTTTGCAGCTGAATCTTGTGGTCGGCAAAAATCTTGCCGATGGAGGCAAGGATGCCCGGTTGGTCCGGGCAATTGATCTCCAGAGTGGTATGCGGTTTGTCATCACTGTTGATGACATCCGCCTCTACATGCTGGCTGAAGTGTTTCAACTTGCGGGCAATGCGTTTGTTGGTGACTTTGAGATGCTTGTCCGGTTCTGCAACGAATACTCTCAGCAAATCGGTAATATTCTGGCGCCTTTGTGCATCGGCGCTTATCGGGGTGCCATCGCTCTCCAGCACAGTATAAGTATTCATGCAGTAGTTTTTTGCCGACGTGAAGATGCGTGCGTCCTGAATGTTCAACCCCAGTTGCTCCATCGCGGCGGCGCTGCTGGCAAACAGGTGATTCCTGTTGATCGTGTAGATGAATATCTGTGTGGCGCCCTCGGAGGCGGTATCCCCTCGATCCTCGATCAGCACGAGTGTGTCCCGCCCTTGATTTCTTGCA
Organism: uncultured Gammaproteobacteria bacterium; assembly: GCA_903876785.1. Classification (GTDB taxonomy): domain Bacteria; phylum Pseudomonadota; class Gammaproteobacteria; order Pseudomonadales; family Pseudohongiellaceae; genus UBA5078. The sequence goes on along the minus strand of CAIRBI010000170.1, from coordinate 44,713 downwards.
ATTGCCTCGGTATGCCAAACGATGTTGGCCGTCGATTCTCTGACGAAGTATTCATCGTCGATATTGGCCCAGATCGCTTCGATCTGTTCATGTGAAACCCCACGGTCCAGCAGTTTCAGGTGAGCGCTTTCCTGCTTGTCCTTGATACGGTCTGCGCGGTCGATTGGGTTTTCGAGGCCACGTCGAAGTGCCCGCTTGGTGCTGAGGTAAAGTTGTCGCAACAACGATGCGCGCCAGGTGTTCCAGAGTGTCGGATTGGTGGCATTGATATCCGCCACGGTCATCGCATAGAGGTAATCAAGATGCAGCTTGTCGCCCATCTGCAGAGCGAATTGCTGAATGACCTCTGGATCGGCGATATCCATCCGCTGCGCAGTCATGGACATCAGCAGATGCTTTCCAACCAGCCAGGTGACCAGTTTGGTGTCCCACGCGCTCAAGTGATGACGCTGACAGAATTCGGTGGCGTCAGCCATGCCGAGAGTGGAGTGATCGCCTCCGCGCCCCTTGGCAATGTCGTGATACAGTCCGGCGATATACAGCAGTTCCACTTTCGGCAATCGCAACGCGATATGTGCGGCGATGGGGAATTGCTCTTCGGCTCCGGGATAGCGGAAACGCCGCATATTCTCGACCACCTGCAGGGTGTGAGCATCCACCGTATAGATGTGGAAAAGGTCGTGCTGCATTTTGCCAGTGATTGCGCCGAACTCTGGCAAATAGCGACCCAGGATGCCATAGCGGGACATGCGGCGTAATTGCGATGTTACCTGGTGTGGTGATCGCAATAATTCCATGAATAGTGTCGTGTTGCGTAAATCCTTGCGAAAGGTGTCATTGACCATCGTCTGGTGTTCATAGATCAGGCGAATGGTTGACGCGCGAATTCCGGCGATGGTGGAGTTCTGCGCCATCAGGACGAAGATTTCCATCAGTGCAAAGGGAAAGCGCTTGAACACCCCAGGGTAGGTGGCTTCAATGTAATTGTTGCGAATCTGAAAGCGCTTGTTGATGACGGTGATTTCTTCCCGTTCGCCAGCGCGCAGGATGACTTCGTCAAAGTGTTGCAGCAACACATCGTTGAGTCCGCGCAAAGTAGCGACTGCGCGATAGTACTCCTGCATTAGTTTCTCAACGCCGAGGCTCTTGTCATCGTCCTCATAGCCGAACATTTTTGCCAAGTCCTTCTGACGATCAAACAGCAGGCGGTCTTCCTTTCGTCCCGCGAGCAGATGCAAGCCGTAACGAATTTTCCATAGCAGCTGCTCGCCACTGGCCAATTGCTCATATTCGGAAGGGGTCAGAAAGCCGAGGGTAACCAGATCCGCCAGGTTCTGGCCGCGATAATGCCGTTTGGCAATCCAGGCGATCGTCTGGATGTCACGTAATCCTCCCGGAGACGTCTTGACGTTTGGCTCCAGTGCGTAGTCTATGTCGTAGTACTTTTCGTGGCGGGCAATCTGCTCGTCACGCTTCGCCTTGAAAAATTCCTTGGCTGGCCAGACCTGCGGATTCTGGGTCTGAGCGATCATCTCCTGACGCAGAACCTCGGGGCCAATGATAGTGCGCGACTCCATCAGGCTGGTGGTGACGGTAATGTCCTTGAGCGCTTCTTGCCGGCATTGCTTGATCGAGCGAACGCTTTGTCCGATATCCAGGTTGATGTCCCAGAGGAATGTGAAGAAGGCGCTGATGTTGCTCTTGTGTTTCGCATGGTCATCATTGCGGGTGAGCAGCAGGAGATCGATGTCGGAATGGGGGTGCAATTCGCCGCGACCGTAGCCACCCACTGCGAGCAGCGCGATATTGCCGGGGGTCTTCCCAACGATAACGATCCCAGGCACAGCGCAGTAACTGGTCTACAAACCATGAGCGTCCGGTGACCAGAGCGACGACATTGTCGTTGTGAAGATAGCGGGCATTGAGCACGTCGCGAGCATGTTGAATGGCTTCACGAAAGAGGAGGACAGCGTTCCCTGGCGCCTGCACCCTGGCACGAAACTCTGCGATGTTCAGGAGTTCATCGTCATGGAATTCATCCAGCGCGGATTGTAGGTCTGTCATAGTGTCGCTGCCCGGTTATTGGAAAGCAGATAGGAGCTTACCGAAGAGTTTCAAAAAGCTTCTTCCGTGCGTCTGGTCAGCACTTCGCATCCGCTAGCGGTGACTGCCAATGTATGTTCCCACTGGGCCGACAGGCGGCGGTCTTTAGTCGTGACTGTCCAGCCATCAACTTTCGACAATTTCGTGTGATAGGTGCCGGCATTGAGCATAGGCTCGATAGTAAAAGTCATCCCTTCCTGCAATGTGATGCCGGTGTCCGGTTTGCCGTAATGAAGGACTTGAGGATCTTCGTGAAACACGCGTCCGATACCATGCCCGCAGTAATCACGGACTACAGAATAGTTGTTGGCTTCGGCGAGGGTCTGAATGGCGTGTCCGATATCCCCCAGCCTGGTGCCAGGTCTGACAATCGCTATGGCCTTGTAGAGGCACTGACGAGTGACCTCCACCAAACGTGAAGCGTGAGCCGGCACCTCATCGATCGGGAACATCTTGCTGGTATCGCCGTGAAAACCGTCCTTGATGACAGTGATATCGATATTGACGATATCGCCATTCTTGAGAATCTTGTCATCACTGGGAATTCCATGACAGATGACATGATTGATAGATGTGCAGATCGACTTGGGGAAACCGTTGTAATTCAGGGGCGCGGGAATGGCCTGCTGCACGTTGACGATGTAGTCGTGGCAGATGCGGTCAAGCTCGCCTGTGCTGACCCCTGCCTTGACATAAGGTCCGATCATTTCGAGGACTTCGGCGGCCAGTCGACCGGCGATGCGCATTTTTGCAATTTCTTCAGGCGTCTTGATATTGATAGCCATAACTCGATAGATGTTCTCGCTTTTTTTCCGTAGATTGGGGCATCTTCTTTCGAAGGTCCGTAGCCGCAGCTATTGTAAAGCAGGACATTGCCGAATGACAGGCAGCCGTCCGGGGGGAGCGCACAATCACCGTGGTGTGAGGATGTTGAATCATGCCTGGGAGCTTTATGTCCTGGGTGTGTTGTGGTATAAAGCTGCGCGCTTTGTGGGTCATGGACCCGATAAAGTTGCAAAATGTAAGTCAACCAATGTCGCACATACACCGTCACATGTGTTTTGGGTGCCTGGGATCCGCAGCCGGATTCAAGGTTAAACCATGGGGTGTGTGGAGGCTTAACCCTAAAATACAGGAAATATCATGGCTACTGTTTCAATGAAGGAAATGCTCAAAGCTGGCGTGCACTTCGGTCACCAGGCTCGCTACTGGAACCCGAAGATGAAGAAATTCATATTCGGCGCCCGCAACAAGATTCACATCATCAACCTGGAACACACTGTTCCAGCCCTGAACGCTGCACTGGTGCAGGTTCAGAGTCTTGCTGCCAAGAAGAAGAAAGTACTTTTCGTCGGCACCAAGAGAGCCGCAGGCAAGATCATCAAAGAGCAGGCAGAACGTGCAGGCATGCCCTTCGTGGATCACCGCTGGTTGGGCGGCATGCTCACCAATTACAAAACCATTCGTGGCTCGATCAAGAAGCTGCGTGACCTCGAAGCTCAGGAAGCTGACGGCACTTTCGATCGCATGACCAAGAAAGAAGCATTGGTTCTTCGTCGCGCAAAAGAGAAGCTTGAGCGCAGTATCGGCGGGATCAAGGATATGGGCGGCCTGCCAGATGCGCTGTTTGTAATCGACGTTGATCACGAGCGCATTGCGATCACCGAAGCCAATAATCTTGGCATCCCGGTTATCGGTATCGTCGATACCAACAGCAATCCGGATGGCATTGACTACCCGATCCCTGGCAATGACGACGCTATTCGCGCGATCGAGCTGTATGCGCGTGCCGTTGCAGACGCCTGCATTGAAGGTCGTGGTGACCTGAATGTTGTTGTGAGTGACAGTGAGTTCATCGAAGTCAATGAGTCTCAGGTTGCCGATGCAGCAGAGTCTGCAGGAAGTGCAGCTGCTGGCGCGTAAAACTCCACAAGTCTTTGGCTGAGTTGCTGCAGTTGTTGACTGCAGCGTCTCAATTCGCCGGGGCAATCTTTGCTCACGAAGGGTCTGTGTATCCGCGTGTTGCAACATAAAAGAGGGGCTAGGCCCCTTTTTTTAAAAGTCTGAATTTTTAAAGTCCGAATTGAATAATTGAATTTACTCCAGAATAGATAGGGGCAGGAAAATGGCGAATATTACGGCGGGAATGGTTAAGGAACTGCGTGAGCGTACTGGCTTGGGCATGATGGACTGCAAGAAGGCGCTGGTTGAGGCCGACGGTGACATGGAAAAAGCAATCGATGATCTGCGTAAGGCCAGCGGTATGAAAGCTGCCAAGAAAGCAGGCCGTATTGCTGCGGAAGGCATCGTGATGACCAAGGTTGCCGCCGATGGCAAGTATGGCATCATCCTCGAAGTGAACAGCGAAACTGACTTTGTGGCGCGCGACAGCAATTTCCTGAATTTTGCGAATACCATTCTCGAACAGGCTTTCAAGACCAAGCAGGCTGACGTTGCCGCTCTGATGGCGGGTGATCTGGAGAATGCCCGTGAAGCACTGGTGCAGAAGATCGGCGAAAACATCAATGTGCGCCGCATTCAGTTGGTGGAAGCAGCCAGCAATGGTGTGGTCGATGCTTACGTGCACAGCAACAACCGTATCGCAGTCATGGTTGCACTGAGCGGTGGCAGCGATGTTCTGGCAAAAGACATTGCCATGCATGTTGCAGCCGTGAATCCGCTGGTGGTGCGCTCGGATGACGTGCCCAAGGAATTGTTGGCCAAAGAGGCAGAAATCTATTCCGCTCAGGCAAGAGAGAGCGGCAAGCCGGAAGAAATCATCGAGAAGATGATTCAGGGTCGTCTGCGCAAGTTCGTGGCAGAAGTCAGCCTGCTTGATCAGCCGTTCGTCAAGGATGGCGAAATCACCGTGGCAGCCTTGTTGAAGAAGGCTGGTGCCGATGTGGCCAGCTTCATCCGCTACGAAGTGGGTGAAGGGATCGAGAAAGAAGAAGTAGATTTTGCGCAGGAAGTTGCGGCTGCAGCAGGTCTGTAACATCAGGTAACTCGAACCTCTCACAGGATGCATTCGCCCATGGCCAAGCTCGATAGAAAGTACAAGCGCATTCTCCTGAAACTCAGCGGTGAAGCACTGATGGGTGATGCGGATTTCGGCATCGATCCAAAGGTGCTGGATCGCATGGCAGTCGAGGTTGGCCAGCTGGTTGGCCTCGGCGTGCAGATCGGCATGGTCATCGGCGGTGGCAATCTGTTCCGGGGAGCCGCCTTGAGCGCCGCCGGAATGGAGCGCGTGACCGGCGATCACATGGGAATGCTGGCCACTGTGATGAACGCTCTCGCAATGCGTGATGCACTGGAGCGTGCGAGTATAGCCACTCGCGTCATGTCAGCGATTCCGATGAGTGGTGTAGTTGAGCACTATGACCGTCGTACCGCCATACGTCATCTGCGCGCGGGAGATGTGGTCATTTTTGCAGCAGGGACAGGTAATCCTTTTTTCACAACTGACTCAGCTGCTTGTCTGCGCGGCATAGAAATCGACGCTGAATTGATCCTCAAGGCCACCAAGGTAGACGGTGTGTATTCTGCCGATCCGAAGCTGGTGCCCGATGCGGTCAAGTATGATCGCTTGAGTTTCGACGAGGTGCTGGACAAAAAGCTTGGAGTTATGGACCTTACTGCCATAGCGCTGATCCGCGAGCACGATATCCCGGTAAGAGTATTCAACATGAACAGGCCCGGTGCTCTTCTCAACAATGTAATGGGGCCGGGTGATGGCACCATTATCGAAAATATTTTTGCCGAATAAACAGACCAGCCCAATCCGATGGGGAAAGCGAGATGATTGAAGACATTATCAAAGACGCGGAACAACGCATGGAAAAGAGTCTTGTCGCACTCGAGACTGCTTTCAAGAAAATCAGAACTGGTCGAGCGCATCCAAGCCTGCTCGATACCGTCATGGTGCCATACTACGGAGCCGAGACCCCGCTCAGCCAGCTCGCCAATATCACGGTTGAGGATGGACGTTGTCTGGTGGTTGTTCCGTGGGAGAGACCATTGATCTCCGAGGTAGAGCGTTCCATCATGAAGGCGGATCTCGGCTTGAACCCGTCCAATAACGGTGAGTCTATCCGAGTGCCAATGCCGGCACTGACAGAGGAAACCCGCCGCGAATACACCAAACAAGCCAAGTCCGAAGCCGAGAATGCACGCGTTGCTGTGCGCAATATTCGTCGTGATGCCAATGGTGACCTGAAGGATTTGCTGAAAGAGAAGGCCATCAGTGAAGATGAGCAGCGCCGGGCAGAGGAAAAAATTCAGAAGTTGACTGACAAATATATTGCTGCCGTTGATTCCAGTTACGGCGTCAAAGAAGCAGATTTGTTGTCTATGTAGGCGGTCGCATTTGATGGTTCACAATACAAATATCATTAGAGACATAGACGTCTGATGCATACAGAAAGCTCCACGCAGCTTGCGAAGGGTGAGTTGCCCCGACATATTGCAGTGATCATGGATGGTAATAATCGCTGGGCCAGGGTAAATGGCGTTTCAGGTTCGGCAGGCCACCGGGCCGGCGCCGAAGCGGCACGGCAGGTCGTGTATTCCTGCGTGCAGCGCCAGATTCCTTATTTGACACTCTTTGCGTTCAGCAGCGAAAACTGGCTGCGCCCCAACAAGGAAGTGAAGGGGCTTATGGCACTGTTCCTTGCTGTTCTCAAGCGTCAGGAAATCAAGCAGATGCACAACAATAATGTGCGTCTGCAATTCATTGGCAATCGTGCGAGCTTCTCCGCCAAACTGCAGGATCATATGCGGGATGTAGAAGTGCTGACAGCTGGCAACACTGGTACAGTAGTGACCGTGGCCGCAGACTACGGCGGGCAATGGGATATTGCCAATGCCGCCCGGCAGATCGCCGAGCAGGTAGAACAGGGCACCTTGCGCGCTAGTGATGTGGATGCCGGCACCATACAGAAACATATTTGCCTCGGACAGTACCCGATGCCTGATTTGTGTATCCGCACCGGGGGTGAGAGCAGGATAAGCAACTTCCTGCTCTGGCAGTTTGCCTATACCGAGCTGTACTTTACTGACTGTTACTGGCCGGATTTTGACGACAATCATTTTGAAGCGGCGATGCAGGATTATCGCAAACGTCAACGTCGCTATGGTCAGACAGATTCACCTTCGCACAGCGACGAGCTGCCCGTTCTTGGGAGTGAGCGCAGTGCTTAAGACCAGAGTGATCACTGCGCTGGTGATGCTGGCAGTGCTCTACCTGGCGACTGCATGGCTGTCTGCCTTCCACTTTGCGCTGTTCATGAGTCTGGTCTTGATGGTCGGGGTGGTGGAGTGGACCAGCCTGATGGGGCTCGTCAGCCTGACTGCGCGCATCCTCTATGTTTCCTGCTTTGCTCTCACGCTTGTCCTGCTTGGCTGGTTCGTCGGCTTGCAGTCTGATGCTGCGGTCCTGAATCGTGACACGGTCTTGCTGGTGTGCGGAGCTGGCGTGGTCTTTTGGCTCTATGCCATGACTCTGCTCTGGGGATATCCTGAAAATCATGACCGCTGGTGCAATCGGCCGCAAACAGCCTTGATAGGCCTTCTTACGTTGGCCCCGGCCTGGTGTGCCTTGGTGCAGCTGAAATATCTCGACCCGCGTGGATCGCTCGTATTTGCTCTGATAGCTCTGGTGAGTGTCGTCGATATAGGCGCCTACTTCACGGGCAGGGCCTGGGGGCGAAGGAAGCTTGCGCCCGCGCTAAGCCCCGGCAAATCCTGGGAGGGCTTCTGGGGTGGGCTTTGCGCCTGCCTGATACTGACAGCGCTGTTGCTGATTCCCTTGCATCGTTTTGTCACGCCTCTTACTGTTCCAATGGTGATTGTGTTGCTGGCGATTGTGCAATTGGTGGCAGTTTTCAGTGTCGTTGGCGATCTCTTCGAGAGCATGCTCAAACGCAGTCAAGGGCTCAAGGACAGCGGGCGTGCTCTGCCCGGGCACGGTGGCGTGCTGGATCGTATCGACAGCCTTACTTCAGCGGCTCCGGTGTTTGTGTTTTCACTGATGATTTTGATGAAAGACGTATCATGGCAATAAGCTTCGCTAATGTTTTATCCCCTCCTGCTGGCAGACAGAGCGCCAGTATCACCGTTCTTGGATCGACTGGTTCGATTGGCAAGAGCACTTTGGAAGTCATCGCGCTGCACCCCGGATATCGCGTATTTGCTCTCACAGCCAACAGCAGCGTTCCCGTCATGCTGGAGCAGTGCGTAAGATTTCAGCCACGCTTCGCAGTGATGGTAGATAGCACTGCTGCCGAACAATTGGCCAACGCACTGCGAATGGCTGGCAGCTCTACGCAGGTTCTCAGTGGCGAGACAGCCTTGGTTGAGGTCGCTACGCACCCGGACGCAGACACGGTGATGGCCGCAATTGTAGGCAGTGCCGGGTTGCCACCTACTCTTGCCGCCGTTGAGCATTCCAAGAAAGTGCTGCTTGCCAACAAGGAGGCGCTGGTAATGGCCGGAGAGTTGTTCATGCGCACTCTGGCCGCGAGCGATGCAGTATTGTTGCCGATTGACAGTGAACACAATGCGGTCTTTCAGTGTCTTCCCCCCGAATCACGTCATGCCGGTGGCGACATTCGAGGGCAGGGCGTACGCAGGGTGATATTGACGGCGTCGGGTGGTCCGTTCAGGACACTGCCCGTGGAACAATTCGGCAATGTCACACCCGAGCAGGCGTGTCGGCATCCCAACTGGGAAATGGGCAGAAAGATTTCCGTGGATTCTGCAACCATGATGAACAAAGGCCTTGAGATTATCGAAGCCTGCTTCCTGTTCGGTGTGGGGCCGGAGCATGTAGAGGTATTGATACATCCGCAGAGCATTGTGCATTCGATGGTCGAATACCTGGATGGGTCGGTGATCGCCCAGCTTGGCAGCCCAGACATGCGAATCCCCATAGCCTACAGCCTGGCGTGGCCCGAGCGCATCAGTTCCGGGGCCTCTTTTCTGGACTTGACCCGACAAGCGGACCTGCAGTTTTTTACACCTGATCTGGAGCGTTTCCCCTGCTTGCGGCTGGGGATGGAGGCTGCCGCCCGAGGTGGCACAGCGCCCACAATTCTCAATGCTGCCAACGAAGTAGCGGTGGAGTCTTTTTTGAGCGGCAAGATCAGTTTCACGGACATTCCTGCTATCATCGCAGGCGTGCTGGCACAAATGTCTTGTGACCGAGCGGACACTATCGATATCATTCGGCTGGCTGATGAGCAGGCAAGGGCAGCTGCGCGGCGGATAATCACCGAAACGGAACTGGGTAATGGCTTGTCCGCACCCTCAGGTTGGAAGCAGTAATCAATATGGCTCAACAACTGGTTATCAATATTCTTGCCCTGATCGTCACCCTTGGCATCTTGGTGACGATTCACGAATTCGGTCATTTCTGGGTTGCGCGCCGCTGTGGCGTCAAGGTCTTGCGCTTTTCCATAGGGTTTGGAAAGGCGGTCAAGACGTGGGTGGGGCGCGACGGAACCGAATACGTGATCGCTCCGATTCCATTGGGTGGCTACGTCAAGATGCTGGGCCAGGAAGACGCCAGTGTGGCCGATGAAGGCAACATTCCGGAAAATCAGAAACACCTCTCGTTTTCCTCCAAACCCCTCTGGCAGCGCATGGCGATTGTCGCCGCCGGCCCTGCGGCCAATTTCCTGCTCGCGATTTTCGTCTTCTGGTTCGTCAATGTGCTCTATGGCCTCACGGGCACCGCCCCGGTGCTGGCCAATGTAGTCAATGATTCTTCCGCTTACCGGGCCGGGCTTCGCGCCGGAGACGAGCTGGTCGCGATCGATGGTGTGGAGACCACGATCTGGACGCAGGTCACCATGCAGCTGCTGGCCAGACTCGGTGAGACCGGCGAGTTGAAGATAAGTGCCATTCCTGCGGGAGCCAGTGCCGCTCGCGAATATATTATCCCTCTGCAGAGCTGGGAGTCCGATAATGCCGAGCCCAATCCGTTGAGTTCGCTAGGTTTCGTGCAATATGAAATCCCGCCAGTCATCGAAGGCGTTGTTGACGGTGGTGCTGCAGAAGCTGCAGGTTTGCGGGCTGGAGATCGCATTCTGGCGGCGGGTGATGACACTATCAGCGACTGGGTGCAGTGGGTGCAACTGGTGCGTGCAAACCCGCAGGTGCCGATACAGGTCCTTGTGCAGCGGGGGAATGAAGAAGTGACTCTCAGCCTCACGCCGGAGCTGAGCGCAGCCGAAGATGGGAGCCCGATCGGGCGCATTGGCGCCTATGTCCAGGAATTCGATCTCTATGCCAGTCTGCCCGAGGGGCGTGTGCGCGAGGTCAATTACAACGTTCTGACGGCCATAGTGCCTGCTGTGCAGGAAACCTGGGAAAAATCCGTGTTCGTGCTCGACTCGATGAAGAAGATGGTGGTCGGGTTGATTTCCGTGAAGAACATCAGTGGTCCCATCACCATCGCTCAGGTGGCGGGCGAGACGGCATCATACGGTCTTGAGGTATACCTCGGCTTTCTCGCAGTGCTCAGTATCAGCCTCGGAGTTTTGAATTTGTTGCCCATCCCGGTGCTGGACGGGGGTCATCTGTTGTACTACGCAATAGAGGCCATTATTCGACGTCCCGTGCCAGAGAAGGTGCAGGCAATGGGGCTGCAGCTGGGGCTGCTGCTGATTTCCGGCATCATGGTTCTGGCGATTTATAACGATGTCAGTCGGCTCTTGTGACAGTTTCCTGTGACCCCGGAGTTCCCTCTGTATACCACTTACTTTCCATTCGAAATTATCAGCGATCAGGCTCAGGTCTGAAGAAAATTCATGAATAGATCTTTATTGACTACCTTGATTCTGTCGAGCATTGCTTCGACAGCAGCCTACGGGCAGAACTTCGTCATCGAAGACATCCAGATTGACGGACTGCAGCGCATATCCTCAGGTGTCGTGTTTGGCTTGTTGCCAGTCGGAATCGGTGACGAGGTCAGTGACCAGGTGCCGGCCGACATCATTCGTGCCATCACCGCTTCAGAATACTTCGAGGAAGTCGAAGTGTCCCGCGAAGGTAATGTCCTGTTCATAACCGTGCTGGAACGCCCCTCGGTCAGTGAAATCAATATTACCGGCAACAAAGTTCTGAAGACAGAAGACATTCTGGAAAACATGACCACGGCGGAAATTACCGAAGGCGGCATTTTTACCCGTGCGACGCTCGAAGCGATTCGTCAGGGCATTCAGGAAGTCTATTCAGGCCGTGGACGTTATGGCACCACAGTAGATATCGAAGTTGAAGAGCAACCGCGTAATCGTGTGGCCATCAACATGACGGTCAATGAGGGCAAAGAGAGCCGCATCCAGTACATCAATATCGTTGGTAACGACGCTTTTGAGGACAAGGAATTGCTGCGCCTTTTCGAGCTCGGCGTCAAACCCTGGTATCTGCCGCTCAGTGGCCGAAACAAATATTCGAGTGAGCAGCTGGAAGGCGACATTGAGCGTCTCACCTCCCATTACATGGACAACGGTTATGTCCAGTTCAATATTGATTCCACGCCGATCTCTATCACGCCTGACAACGAACAGATCTATATCACCATCAACGTGACAGAGGGCGAGAAGTACGTCGTCAATGAAGTCAACCTGGCTGGTGATCTGGTGAATGCAGAGGCGATCCTGCGTGCTTACACAGTCGTCGCCGCGGGCCAGACATTTTCGCAGGCGCTGGTCACCGCGACTGAAGAATACATGACCCAGGTGCTGGGCAACTTTGGTTACGCGTTCGCTGAGGTCAACGGTGTTCCCGAGATCAATGACGAGGACAAGACTGTTGATGTCACCTTCTTCGTGGAGCCTGGTAACAGAACCTATGTGAATCGAATCAATTTTGTTGGCAACACCGCCACAGCAGACGATGTCTTGCGGCGTGAGATGCGGCAGTTGGAGAGTGCGCCCGCTTCAAGCCAGCTGATCGAATTGTCGAAAGTGCGTCTGGAGCGTCTGGGATATTTCTCTACCGTAGAGGTAGAGACAATCGAGTTGCCAGGCACTGAAGATCAGGTTGACGTGGAGTACACGGTAGAAGAGCAAAACTTCAGCAACATCTCCTTCAGCGTCGGCTCCGGTGGCGGCGGTGATTTTTTTGTCAGCTCAGCACTGGAAGCGCAGAATTTTCTCGGTACGGGTCGCACGGTCGGTATAGGCGTCAACAAGAGTACTTTCCAGAAAAGCCTGAACTTCAATTATCTCGATCCCTATTTTACAGCGGATGGTGTCAGCAGGGGTTTCAACGTTTTCCTGCAGGAAGAAGAATCGCCCTTCAATATTGCCAGCTTTTCGACCAAGTCCTACGGCGGCTCTTTCAACTTTTCTTATCCTATCAGTGAAGTTCAGCAGATAGGATTCAATATTGGATACACCCATACCGAGCTCAGTTCGGGCGGGTTTTCCGTGCAGGAAATTGAGTCGAGTCCGAAATTCTTCGAGGGTATTGATCGTTATATAATCAGCGCCCCCAATGCCAACCCATTTGACGGTCCTGTGCTCGATGGCGTGACGGGTCTAGTCTCGGCATTGCCCATCGAGTATCAGGGTTTAAGTCCGGATAAGGGTTTCATCGACCTGCACGGCACGGACTTCGACAATGTAACATTCTCCACCAATTGGCTGCGCAGCACATTGAACAGAGGGCAGTTGCCTACCGATGGCACGTTCCAGCAACTGTCGTTTGAAATAACCATGCCTGGCAGTGATCTGGAATATTACAAATTCAATTATTCCGGTCAGTTCTACCGGCCGCTGTTTGGAGATTGGGTATTTGCGGGACGTGCCAATATTGGCTACGGTGGCGGTTACGGCAATACCACGGGCTTGCCATTCTTCCAGAATTTCTTTGCCGGCGGCCTTTCTGCGAACGGAATTGTGCGTGGTTTCGAAGAAAACAGTCTTGGTCCGCGCAGCACCGATCCGCGTCGATTCCTGACAGGATCCACTAGCCTGTTGCGAGACGAGAACGGTAACATCGTGCGTGACGAGAGCGGCATGGCGGAGATTGATCCGAATCTTTTTGGTTACGAAACGGAGCCCGTGCTCGACGCGAATGGCAATCAGATGCTGGATGCCAGCGGTAATCCGCAGGTAAAAATTGCAGTGGAAAGCATAGCGCTCAATCAGGAATTAGACGCTTTTGGGGGTAATATATTGACCACCGGTAGTGTAGAATTACTGTTCCCTCTGCCGTTTGTTACTGACAGGAGCAGAGTGCGTTCGTCGCTTTTCATTGACGCAGGTAACGTTTTCTCGTCAAATTGCACGCAAACTCGAAGTCAGCTGAACAATTGCAGCAACTTTGATCTTGGTGAGTTCCGGTATTCGGCGGGTGTCAGTGTGACTTATTTGTCGCCCTTCGGTCCGTTGACGTTTTACCTCGCGAAGCCATTTACCCGCAATGAAAGGGACAAGGAAAAGAGTTTCGATTTTACAATTGGTGCGGGCTTCTAAAATACAACAAGAGAACAGCGATGCAATTGCATCGTCTATCGCGTGATCTGGAGAGTTGATTGTGAATGTAATGAATAAGTTGTTGGTATGTGCGGCGTTTCTGTTGGTCTCAGGGGCAGCGTTGGCCCAAGAGCCGGTCGTCGGTGTTGTCAATCTGGAGCAGGCGTTGTTCAATTCTACTGCGGCTCAAGAGCTGCAGGCGGTCATTCAGGAAGAGTTCAAGGACGATCAGACACGTGCTGAAACGTTGAATACAGAGCTGACTGAACTGGTTGAAAAAGCCCAGCGTGACGAGTCCATCATGAGCGATGCAGAGAAACGCAAGGTCAGCTCTGATGCCCAGGAGAAGCAGGTACAACTGCAGATGATTTCCGAGCGGGTGCAGGCTGCACTGCAGGAACGCAACCAGGCATTCATCGACAGCATGCGTGAAAACCTCAGCGCTGCAATTCAATCTGTGGTGGAAGAGGGCGGTTACAACATTGTTCTCAATGCAGACAGCGTAGCGTTTTTTGACAACGCTTATGATATTACCGGCAAGGTGACGGCCAAATTGAACGAGCTGAATCAATAATCTCCGGCCGACAGGTTCTCACCAGGTGAGCAAAAAGACTGTTTACGCACTTGGTGAACTTGCCGAGCTTCTCGAAGTTGAATTACGAGGAGACCCGTCTTTGTCTGTGGATGGTCTTGCGACACTCAAGAGCGCCGGGCCAGGCAAAGTGAGTTTCTTAAGTAATCCTCGTTATGTCAGTCAGCTAGCGGCTTGCAAAGCCAGTGCTGTGATCATCGATCCAGAACTGGCTTCAGCTTGTCATACGGCGCAGCTGGTCTCCTCCTCTCCCTACCTCACATATGCGCGAGCATCGCAATTGTTCTTGAAGGATGAGTCCGCAGATGCCGGAATTCATCCCTCTGCTATTGTGCATCCGAGTGTCGTGCTTGGGAAGGATGTGACAGTTGGCAGCCACGTTGTGGTGGAGGCGAACGCCGAGATTGGCGACGGCTCCGTAATAGGAGCAGGCAGCTATATCGGTGCGCGCAGCAGAGTAGGCAAGCACAGTCGACTGTTTCCCAATGTCACTGTGTATCACGATGTCAGGATCGGTGACCGCGCGATAGTGCACTCATCCGTAGTTGTCGGTGCAGATGGATTCGGTTTTGCTTTTGATGGTCGTCAATCAATCAAGATTGCGCAGCTGGGTGGCGTGCAGATTGGCGATGATGTCGAGATAGGTGCCGGTTCTACCATTGATCGCGGGGCACTCGACGATACCGTCATCGGTAACGGTGTGAAGATCGACAATCAGGTGCAGATTGCCCACAACTGTGTCGTAGGTGATCACACGATTATCTGCGGCTGCAGCGCTATTGCCGGCAGTACCACCATAGGTCGTTATTGCACGATCGGCGGCGCAGTCGGCATTATTGGTCATCTGCAGATTGCCGATAAAGTCATGATTAGCGCCATGTCACTTGTCAGTCAGTCGATCCCCGAATCCGGTATCTATTCGTCCGGAACAGGGTTGCTTGAGTCCAAGGAGTGGAAAAGAAATATTGTGCGTTTTCGGCAGTTGGATGACATGGCGAAACGCTTGCGTGAATTGGAAAAAATCGCACTGGGAAAATAATATAATGATGAATGTGGAAGAAATTAAAGAATATCTGCCCCAGCGTTATCCATTTCTGTTCGTGGACAGAGTAGTGGAGCTCGAGCTGGGCAAGCGTATTCTTGCCTACAAGAATGTCACCGCGAATGAAGAATTTTTTCAAGGACATTTCCCGGAAAAGCCCATCATGCCAGGGGTCCTCATTATTGAAGCGCTCGCGCAGGCAGCCGGTATTCTCGGATTCAAGAGTCAGGAAAAAAAGCCGGTTGATGGATATCTTTACTATTTCGTCGGCGCAGATGAAGTGCGTCTGAAGCGACCGGTAGTGCCTGGTGACCAGTTGATGCTGGAGGCAACCCTTATTGCCTCCAAGCGCGGTTTATATAAATTCGCCTGTCGTGCGTCGGTTGGCAACGAGCTGGTGGGGGAGGCAATTATCATGTGTGCAGAAAGGAAAAACCAAATTGATTGATTCGCGAGCGATCATAGACTCGAGCGCACGGCTGGCAGAAGGTGTCAGTGTTGGTCCATGGAGCATCATCGGTCCAGGGGTCGAGATTGGCGAAGGCACTCAGATTGCCTCGCATGTGATCATCAGGTCGAATACCAGAATTGGCAGGAACAACCGGATTTATCAGTTCGCTTCAGTCGGTGAGGACCCCGCAGACAAGAAGTTTGTGGGCGAGGAAACCTGGCTGGAGATTGGCTCTGACAATATCATTCGCGAAGGTTGCACACTGCACCGAGGCACAGGCTTTGGTGGGGGCTATACGCGCATAGGCAATAATAATCTGCTGATGTCTTATGTGCATGTCGCGCATGATTGCATCGTCGGCAGCAACACCATCTTTGCCAACAATGTCGGGTTGGCTGGTCATGTGGAAGTCAGTGATTGGGCAATTCTGGGCGGTTATGCCGGGATTAACCAGTTTCTCAAGATTGGTGCTCATGCCATGATCGGCGGCATGACGCATGTCAGCAACGACGTGCCAGCCTTCGTCATCGTCAGCGGCACTCCGCCCGAGGCGCGAAGTATCAATGCAATCGGGCTTGAGCGACGCGGTTTCGACGAGGAAACCATTCAATTGATCCGGCGCGCCTTCAAGATCCTCTATAAGAAAGGCTTCATGCTGCAGGAGGCCGTAGAGCAGTTGGCGCCCCTCGCGCGGGAGAATGCCCAGATTCAGTTGTTTCTGGACTCCATCCTCTCCTCGACTCGGGGAATCCAGCGCTGAGTCCGGAACAAAAGGGGCGACAAATGCGTATTGGCATGATTGCAGGCGAGACCTCCGGGGACATCCTCGGCGCCGGTTTGATGCAGGCCATTCTGCGTGTCTGCCCCGAGGCCCGCTTCGAAGGTATTGGCGGCCCGCGCATGCTCGCGCTCGGATTTCACAGTTTCGTAGCGATGGAACGCTTGTCGGTGATGGGCTTCATCGAGCCTTTGGGCCGTCTTCCCGAGTTGCTGCGCATCAAGAAAAACCTTGAAACCCATTTCATTGCCTCACCTCCCGATGTCTTCGTTGGCATCGATTCTCCCGGCTTCAATCTGCGCATCGAAAAGGTGTTGCATGATAACGGCATCCGCACGGTGCACTATGTAAGCCCCAGTGTGTGGGCCTGGGGACAGAAACGCATTCACAAGATCGCGCAGGCTGTCGATCTGGTGCTGGCCTTGTTCCCATTTGAGACCGCGATCTACGCTCAGCACAACGTGCCCGTGCGCTTCATTGGCCATCCTCTTGCCGACACGATCGAGATCTGCGATGACGAAGAAGCTCGGCAGCGGCAGGTGCGCGCCGAGCTCGGCTTGTCCGGCAGCGGCAGCGTGATCGCCCTGATGCCGGGCAGCCGGCGCGATGAAATCAGTCGTCTGGGAGCGATTTTCTTTGCCACGGCGCAACGCTGTCTGGAGCATGATCCGCACTTGCGCTTCGTCATTCCTTGCGCGAACGCCGAACGGCGAGCCCAGGTTGAGCAGATGCTCAATGAGGATGGCATTGCCCCGCAGGTTCGGCAGTCCTTCATCATCCTGGATGGACGCTCGCACGACGCCATGCTGGCGGCGGACGTCGTCTTGCTGGCCTCGGGCACTGCCACGCTGGAGGCGATGCTGCTGAGGCGCCCCATGGTGGTGTGCTACAAGCTTGCAGCGCTCACCTATGCCCTGGCGTCCAGAATGTTGAAAGTGCCCTACGTGGCATTGCCCAACCTGCTGGCAGGCGAGCGGCTGGTGCCGGAGTTTCTTCAAGATCAGGTGACGGTCGAGAATCTGCAGCGAGAACTGTTCGCGCTGCTTGGCGATGCCGAACGGCGCCGGATGCTCGCGCGACGCTTCGGTGCCATCCACCTGGACATTCGCCGTGACGCCAGCGCCGAGGCCGCCAAGGCGGTTTTGAGCGTCGCCGGTCCTGCCGCGAACGCCGGGAACCACTCATCGTGCAGTTGAGGTTTCCGTATCCCGGCGTCAGCGTCCTGCATGTTGCTGGCGTCGACGAGGTGGGGCGCGGACCACTGGCCGGAGATGTGGTTGCTGCTGCCGTCATTCTCGATCCACTGCATCCGCTGACCTCGTTGAATGACTCCAAGAAGCTTAGCGAGAGGCAGCGCGAACGCGCATTTCAGGACATCGTCGCAGGGGCCCTGTGCTATGCTCTGGGCAGGGCAAGCGCTGCTGAAATCGATGCTATCAATATACTGCAGGCGAGTTTGCTGGCGATGAGCAGGGCGGTTGCGGCCTTGGCGCAGCAGCCGGGTTTCGTCTATGTCGACGGGCTTTATTGCCCGCGCTGGACCTACGCCAGTGCAGCCATTGTCAAGGGTGATTCCAAGGTAGACTGCATCGCAGCGGCCTCCATCATTGCCAAGGTGACCCGGGATCGCGAAATGCAGGCACTGGACGCCCGTTACCCGGGTTATGGATTCGCCATGCACAAGGGATATCCCACTGCGGCACACCTGCAGGCTTTGCAGTCGCTGGGGCCCTGCGAAATACACAGGCGTTCGTTTAAACCCGTGCAGCAGGTGCTTTCCAGCGCCGGCTGACGGCATACTACCGCCGCCATCAGCGACATCAGCGCCATCAGGTAACATCAGGTAAAACCAGCTAAGACCAGAGTCATCATGTTTGAGAAATTTGTACATTTGCGACTGCACACCGAGTATTCCATCGTCGATGGTCTGGTCCGCATTGACGATCTGGCCGCCCGCGTGGCGAGCATGCGGATGCCCGCCGTGGCGATTACTGACCACGTCAATCTGTTTGGTCTCATCAAGTTCTACACCGCGGCCATGAAAGCCGGCGTCAAACCTCTGTGCGGGTGCGATGTGCTGATGGAGAACGAAGACAATCCCCAGCGTCCGACCCCTCTGGTGCTGCTGGTGAAGAACCTGGAGGGTTATCGAAACCTGACCGAGTTGATTTCCCGTGCCTACACCGAAAAGACCACAGGCAGTGAGCTGACGGTCAAGCGTGAATGGATTCACCAGCACTCCGCCGGTCTGATAGCCCTTTCGGGTGGGCGTTTCGGCGAAGTCGGGCGGACGCTGCTCGAAGAAGGCCACGACAAGGCCGTGCAGGTACTGAAGAATTGGATGCAGTGGTTCCCCGACTGCTTCTATCTGGAGTTGCAGCGCTGCGGGCGCGATGGCGAGGAAGACTATATCGCTGCCGCTGTGCGGCTGGCCACCTCCTGTGCCTGCCCGGTGGTCGCCACCAATGATGTGCGCTTCCTGGATGCCGACGATTTCGAGGCCCACGAGGTACGCGTCTGCATCAACGAACGCCGGACGCTGGATGACCCGCGCCGCTCTCGCCATTACACCGAGCAGCAGTATCTGCGCAGCGCTGCGGAGATGCAGGCGCTGTTCCGCGACATCCCCGAGGCAATCGAGAACACACTGGCCATCGCCATGCGCTGCAATCTCGAACTGGAGCTCGGCAAACCGTATCTGCCCAACTACCCGGTTCCCGAGAATGTCACGGTCGAGGAATTCTTTCGCCAGGTGAGTCTTGAGGGCCTGGAGGCACGGCTGCTCCGATTGTTCCCGCGCGACAAGCCTGGCAGCCCTTATGCAGACGCTGAGCTGCACATGGCGACTTGCAAGCCTTACTACGAACGTCTGGATTTCGAACTCAACGTCATCATTCAGATGGGCTTCCCCGGCTACTTCCTCATCGTGATGGAATTCATTCAGTGGGCCAGAGACAACGGCATTCCCGTTGGACCAGGGCGAGGTTCTGGCGCTGGCTCCATCGTGGCCTATGCGCTGGGCATCACCGACCTCGATCCGCTGCGCTATGACCTGCTGTTCGAGCGCTTCCTCAATCCGGAACGGGTATCGATGCCCGACTTTGACGTGGATTTCTGCATGGATGGCCGGGACCGCGTCATCCAGCACGTGGCCGACATGTATGGCAAAGAGGCTGTTTCACAGATCATCACCTTTGGCACCATGGCGGCCAAGGCGGTGGTGCGCGATGTGGCACGGGTACAGGGTAAGTCTTATGCGCTCGCGGTCAAGCTCTCCAAACTGATTCCTTTCGAAGTCGGCATCACACTGGCAAAGGCGGTGGAGACGGAGCCCCAACTCAAGGAATTCATCGACGGCGATGAGGATGCGCAAGAAGTCATGGAGATGGCCTACAAGCTCGAAGGCCTCACGCGTAATGTCGGCAAGCATGCCGGGGGCGTGGTTATCGCGCCTACCAAACTCACCGATTTCTCGCCGCTGTATTGCGATGAGAATGGCGAGGGACTGGTCACCCAGTTCGACAAGAACGATGTCGAGACAGCGGGGCTGGTGAAGTTCGACTTCCTCGGCTTACGTACCCTGACGATCATCGACTGGGCGATCAAGATGATCAATGCCCAGGAGCACGCCGGTGCGCCCACGCAACTCGACATCACCGAAATTCCGCTCGACGACAAGCGCGTGTATGAACTGCTGCAACGAGGCGAGACCACGGCGGTGTTCCAGCTGGAATCCCGGGGTATGAAGGACCTCATCAAGCGGCTGCTGCCGAGCCGCTTCGAAGACATCATCGCCTTGGTGGCGTTGTTCCGACCCGGTCCGCTGCAGTCGGGCATGGTGGACGACTTCATCAACCGCAAACATGGACGCGCGGCGGTGGACTATCCACATCCCGATCTGGAACCGGTGCTCTCCAATACTTACGGGGTCATTCTGTATCAGGAGCAGGTGATGCAGATTGCCCAGGTCCTGGCGAACTACAGCCTGGGCGGCGCTGACATGCTGCGGCGCGCCATGGGCAAGAAGAAAGCCGAGGAGATGGCCGAGCAACGTGATGCCTTTCTGGAGGGCGCGGCGCAGCGTCAGCTGGATGCCAGGCTTGGTGGCTCCATCTTCGATCTGATGGAGAAGTTTGCCGGCTATGGTTTCAACAAGTCGCACTCCGCCGCATACGCGCTGGTCTCTTATCAGACCGCCTGGCTCAAGCAGCACTACCCGGCCTATTTCATGGCCGCAGTGCTGTCGGCTGACATGCAGAACACCGACAAGGTGGTGACCCTCATCGAGGAATGCCGCCAGATGAAATTGCCGCTGGTGGTGCCCGATGTGAACATCGGCGCCTATAACTTCACGGTCAATCAGAAGCACGAGATTGTCTATGGTCTTGGGGCGATCAAGGGACTCGGCGAAGGCCCGGTGGCTGCCATCATTGCGGCGCGAACGTCGGGCGGCCCCTTCGTCTCACTGCTCGACTTCTGTCGCCGTGTCGATGCCCGTTCCATCAACAAACGCACGCTGGAGGCGCTGATTCGTGCCGGTGCGCTGGACAGTCTGCAGGAGGGCAGCAACGATCAGGCGCGCGCCACACTGATGGCGTCGATTGCAGACACCGTGCAGGCCGCCGAACAGAGCAGCCGCAACAACGCCATCGGCGTGCAGGATATGTTCGGCGATATCAGCCCCGTGAGCGAGCATGTGCCCTCCACGCCAAACAGTCGGTCAGCAGCGCGCCCATGGAGCGAACAGCATCGCCTCGCGGCGGAGCGCGAGACCCTCGGCCTCTATCTGAGTGGCCATCCGATCGATGAATTCCTGCCCGAGCTGGGGCATATCGCCCGCGACCGGCTCGCCAACCTCAAGCCGGAGCGCGAGTATCAGCTGGTCGCAGGACTGGTGGTCTCGATGCGCACCATGAAGAGCAAGCGCGGCGAGACCATCGCCTTTGTCGTACTCGATGATCGCAGTGCCCGCCTGGAAGTGTCGCTGTTTGCGAAGGAATACGAACAGTTCCGTGACCTGCTGCAGAAGGACACCATTCTGGTGGTGGACTGTCAGGTCAGTGTGGATGATTACAGCGGTGCGATGCGCGGACGCGCCCGTGGCGTCATGAGTCTGGACGAGGCCCGGCAGCGTTGCGCCCAATTCCTCGATCTGTATCTGCACAAGGATTTTCTGGCGCCCAATTTCACAGCGCAACTGGCACGCATTCTTGAGACTCAGCGGGCGGATCTGGCGCCTGTGCCGAAGCTTGCGAGCAAACCAGCGCCCGCCGCCCAGCGGGGCCGCAATCAGGCTGCGCAGCCACCAATGGGGTCTGAGGCGGAGCAGGCCACGGTGCGCGGCTGTCCTGTGCGGATATTTTACGACCGGAGTGACAGCAAGGGTGTCCTGTTGCTGGGGCCGCAGTGGGCGATTCTGCCCACCCAGACACTGCTGCACCGTTTGCAGGAAGAATTCGGAAAGACCCGTGTGGTGCTCAATTACAAAAGCGAAAACGGGTGGTCCGCGGCGCGCTGAGGCGCCCGTTTTGGTAGTCGCTAAACGCTGGCGGCTTTTGTTATCATGGCAACAACGCACGCATTATTACTGGAACATGACAACGCTATGAATCCGAATTACCTTGATTTTGAACAGCCAATCGCCGACCTGGAAGTAAAGATCAACGAGCTGCGTCTGGTGGGAACCGACAACAAGCTGAACATCACCGACGAGATTCAGAAGCTTCAGGAAAAGAACACCAAGCTTACCGAGAAGATCTATTCCTCCCTGTCACCCTGGCAGATTTCGCAGGTAGCGCGCCACCCGCTGCGTCCTTACACCCTCGACTACATCACCCATATCTTCACCGACTTCGACGAGCTGCATGGCGACCGTTTGTTTGCAGATGACAAGGCTTTGATCGGCGGTATTGCCCGCCTGGATGGCCGTCCAGTGATGGTGATCGGTCATCAGAAGGGGCGCGGTACCAAGGAAAAAGTCCGGCACAATTTCGGTATGCCACGGCCTGAGGGTTATCGCAAGGCGCGGCGCCTGATCGCCATGGCCGAGCGTTTCAAACTGCCGGTGCTGACCTTTATCGACACCCCCGGCGCCTACCCGGGCATCGACTCCGAAGAGCGTGGCATCAACGAAGCGATCGCCGAGAACATGGCCATGATGTCGGCCGTGCGCACACCGCTGATCGCGACGGTAACCGGTGAGGCGAACTCTGGTGGCGCTATCGCCATCGGTATTGCCGATCATCTGAACATGCTCGAATATTCCACCTACACCGTCATCACCCCGGAAGGCTGCGCGACAATTCTGTGGAAGTCCGCAGAGTATGCATCCGCTGCCGCCGAGGCCATGGGTGTCACCTCCAAGCGTCTGGAGGAGCTGGGCATTGTCGACAGCACCATCAGCGAGCCGCTGGGCGGCGCGCATCGTGATGTGCAGGCCATGGCGGCCAACATCAAGACTGCGCTCATTGAGCAGGTCGACCGGCTCTCCCGGTTGCCGCTGGATGAGCTTGTCGAACGTCGCTACAAGCGTCTGATGAGTTACGGTATTTCCAACTGACAGCCCAGCTTCATCCGCAGGGGGTTTCCCAAGGCATGACCTTCACCGAACAGTCACTGTCTGCGCAGCTTGCCGGAATTCCGCAAGGCAGCAGACTGGTGGTGGCGTTCAGCGGCGGTCTCGACTCCTCGGTCCTCCTGTGGTCGCTGTTTCGCCTGCTGCAGCAGAACAATCCCGGCGCCTTTGGCCTCGCCGCCATTCATGTCAATCATGGCCTCAGCCCCAACGCCGCCACCTGGCAGCAATTCTGCGCAGATACCTGCGCGCGTCTCGGTGTCGAGCTGCGCGTCGAGCAAGTTCATATTTCCCGCCAATCCGGGGCCAGCCTCGAAAATCTCGCGCGCCAGCAGCGCTATGCCGCCTTTATCCGCTGTCTGCAGCCGGGCGATTGTCTGGTCATGGGGCATCATCTGGATGATCAGGCCGAGACCTTCCTGCTGCGCACCCTGCGCGGTTCCGGACCGCGCGGCCTGGCCGCAATGCCCGCCACCCGAACACTGGGGCGTGGCGCGTCGTTGCGCCCTTTTCTGCGCCCTTTGCTGCGCCCGTTATTGGGAGTGACACGGCAGGCTTTGGAACACTTCGCCCGGGCGCAACAACTGCAGTGGATCGAGGATGAGAGCAACGACTCCACTGCGTTTGATCGCAACTTCTGCCGCCATGAGCTGCTGCCACTAATTGCCAAGCGCTGGCCGACCTATCGTGAAAACTGGAGGCGCAGCGCGGAGTTATGTGCCGAAGCTGAAGTGCTCTTGCAGGAGCTGGCTGCGCAGGACTACGCCCTGACCGCAACGCAGGATGAGACAGTGATCGCTGTCGCTGCGCTGGCGCAGCTGAGTCCGGCCCGACAGCGCAACCTGCTGCGCTACTGGCTGCAGCGTCTGCGGGTGGCCGATCCCGGCTGGAATACGCTACAGCAGATCGTCACTGAATTGTTGCCAGCCGCTATAGATGCTCAGCCAGAAGTCAGCTGGGAGGATCGCTGCGAAGATCGTTACGAAGGTCGTTACGAGGATAGCGGGGAGAGTGGTGCTGTCCGGCGCGTGCTGAGACGCTTTCGTGATCGACTTTATCTGCTCCAGGCCGCGCCGTCACTGACCAGCACCGAATGCTATGACTGGACGCCACCTGCGCCTCTGGCACTGCCGGGCAACGGCGGTCTGCGCGTATCGCCAGGCATCGGTAGCGGGTTGCGACAGCTGCAAGGCACCGTTTTACAGATACGCTACCGTCAGGGCGGCGAGAGTTGTCGACTTGCCGGGCGCCGCACCCGTGCGCTGAAAAAGGTCCTTCAGGATGCCGCTGTGGCGCCTTGGTTGCGGGAGCGCTTGCCGCTTCTTTACGCGGGAGACGAGCTGATCTGTGTTCCCGGCGTCGGCATCTGCGAGGGCTGGCAGGCGCAGGCGGGTGAGCCTTCCTGGGAGGTAATCTGGTCTCCTCATTCCGACATACCCGCATGCTGAATTTCTCACAAGCGGAGCCTTGAAATTGCGTGCCTCCGCGCTTGTCAACCGAACCCCCGCAGATTTTTGCGTTGTGGTCAGTGATGGCTTCTGGTAGTCTGTAATCCCATCTGTAGGTGCTTGTTTAAAATGCTTTTTTGACGTGTTTTCACAAGTGCCGTTTGTATAATTCGAATCTGATTCACTCGCTTGTTTATTCTGGATGGGGCGTTAATGACGCGATATATTTTTATTACCGGTGGTGTGGTTTCTTCTCTCGGTAAAGGCATCACCTCGGCATCTCTTGCGGCGATTCTCGAAGCCCGCGGTCTCAACATCACCATGCTCAAACTGGATCCCTACATCAACGTGGATCCCGGCACCATGAGTCCGTTTCAACACGGCGAAGTATTTGTCACCGCTGACGGTGCCGAGACGGATCTCGATCTGGGCCACTACGAGCGTTTCATTCGCACCACCATGACCGCGAAGAACAACTTCACGACCGGTCGCGTGTACGAAGAAGTCTTGAAGAAAGAACGCCGTGGTGATTACCTCGGCGCGACCATTCAGGTGATTCCCCATATCACCGATGAGATCAAGCGTCGCATAATCGAGGGCGCCGATGGTGCCGACGTGGCGCTGGTGGAAATCGGCGGTACGGTAGGTGACATCGAGTCCCAGCCGTTCCTGGAGGCCGTGCGGCAGATGCGCGTGGAGCTCGGCTCCGACCGCGCGTTGTTCATGCACCTGACTCTTGTTCCATACATCGAGACGGCAGGTGAGACCAAGACCAAACCCACCCAGCATTCCGTCAAGGAACTGCGCTCCATCGGTATTCAGCCCGATGTGCTGATCTGCCGCTCTGATCACGAGATTCCCGAGTCCTCACGTCGCAAGATCGCGCTGTTCACCAACGTGGATCTGCCTGCGGTCGTTTCACTGCCGGACACCGATACCATCTACCGTGTGCCAGCCCTGCTGCGTGCCAGCGGTCTCGACGACATCATCGTGCGTAAATTCAATCTGACCTGCCCGCCAGCGGATTTCACCGAGTGGGACCGCGTCGTGGATGCCAAGCTGCATCCCGAGCGCGAAGTGAATATCGCCATCGTCGGCAAGTACATGGAACTGCTGGATGCCTACAAGTCGCTGATCGAAGCGATCAGTCATGCCGGTATTCAGACCCGCACCAAGGTCAACATCAAGTACATCGATTCGTCGGACGTGAAGGTGCATGGCGTCAGCATTCTCGAAGGCCAGCACGCGATCCTCGTGCCCGGCGGTTTCGGCATCCGTGGCGTGGAAGGCAAGATTCGCACAGTGCAGTTTGCCCGTGAGAACAAGATTCCTTACCTGGGCATCTGCCTGGGCATGCAGGTGGCGGTGATCGAGTACGCTCGCAACGTGGCTGGGATGTCCGATGCGCACAGCACCGAATTCAAGCCGGATTGCAAAGACCCGGTGATTGCGCTGATCAGCGAATGGGTCGGGGCCGACGGCAGCAAGGAAACCCGCGATGTCAATTCGGATATGGGCGGCACCATGCGTCTGGGCGCTCAGGAATGTCGTCTCGAGAAAGATTCCACGGCCTATGCCTGTTATGGCAAGGAAGTGATCGTCGAACGTCATCGCCATCGCTATGAAGTCAACAATACTTATCTGGAGCCACTGCAGAAGGCAGGCCTCAAGGTTGCCGGACGCTCGATGGACGGCATGCTGGTGGAAGTCGTTGAGGTGCCGGACCATCCGTGGTTCGTCAGCTGCCAGTTCCACCCTGAGTTCACCTCGACGCCGCGCGATGGACACCCGCTGTTCACGGGCTTCATCAAAGCGGCGCTGGCACACCAGGAGCAGCACCACGAGCAGCACCACGAGCAACACCACGAACAGCAACAGGAACAGAACAAGTGACAGAGGCCGGCAGCCACTACAAGACCATCAAGGTCGGCAACACGGCGTTCAACAACGCCGGGCCGTTCGTGCTGATGGGTGGCATGAATGTGCTGGAGTCCGAAGAATTGGCGCACGAAGTCGCGGCGCATTTTGTGGCTGTGACCCGCAAGCTGGGCATTCCTTATATTTTCAAGGCCTCCTTCGACAAGGCCAACCGTTCCTCGATTCATTCCTATCGCGGACCCGGCCTGGAGAAGGGCTTGGCTATTCTCGATTCCATCAAGCAGCGCTATGGCGTGCCGGTGGTGACTGATGTGCACGAGACCTGGCAGGCGCAACCCGCCAGTGAAGTCGCCGACATTATCCAGCTGCCGGCGTTTCTGTCGCGCCAGACCGATCTGGTGGTGGCGATGGCGAAGACTGGCGCCGTGATCAACATCAAGAAGGCGCAGTTTCTGGCGCCGCAGGAAATGCGCCACATCCTCACCAAGTTCGAGGAGGCTGGCAACGACAACCTGATGCTGTGTGAGCGTGGCTCCAGCTTCGGTTACAACAATCTGGTCGTGGACATGCTGGGCTTCTCGGTGATGAAGAAGATGGCTTATCCACTGGTGTTCGACGTGACGCACGCGTTGCAGAAGCCCGGCGGTCTGGCGGCCAGCGCCGATGGTCGGCGTGCGGATGTCACCACACTGGCGCGTGCAGGCATGAGTCAGGGTATCGCGGGCCTGTTCATCGAGGCGCACCCGGATCCGGCGAATGCCAAGTGTGATGGCCCCTGTGCGTTGCCATTGGACAAGCTGGAAGAATTTCTCGTACAAATGAAGGCTGTCGACGATCTGGTGAAGAGTTTTCCGGAAATCAATACGGCTTGAACACGACGACACCGACATCAATGCAGACGCAACCACTGAATCTGAAACGTTTGGAGAGAGCAAGGTAACAACATGGCAGAGATCAAACAAATACGTGCAAGGGAAATTCTGGACTCGCGTGGCAATCCGACCATTGAGGCCGACGTGATACTGGCTTCTGGCGTGATGGGCACAGCTTGTGCACCGTCTGGCGCGTCTACCGGTTCGCGCGAAGCGCTGGAACTGCGCGACAAAGACCCGGCCCGTTACCTCGGCAAGGGCGTCTTGATCGCCGTCAACAACGTCAACACGTCGATTCGTGACCTGCTGCTCGGCCGCAATGCTGCCGATCAGGAAGCACTGGACCGCGCCATGATCGAGCTCGATGGCACGCCCAACAAATCCAGCCTCGGCGCCAATGCGATTCTGGCCGTGTCTCTGGCGGCAGCGAAGGCTGCAGCACTCGAGACCAAGACGCCGTTGTATGCTTACATTGCCCAACTGAATGGCAGCACCGGCAATCTGTCCCTGCCCGTGCCGATGATGAACATCATCAACGGCGGCGAGCACGCCGACAACAACGTCGACATTCAGGAGTTCATGGTGCAGCCAGTCGGCGCGCCGTCCTTCTCCGAGGCGTTGCGCTACGGCGCGGAAATCTTCCACAGCCTGAAGGCCGTGCTGCACAAGATGGGACTGAGCACTTCGGTCGGTGACGAGGGTGGTTTCGCCCCCAACCTGCCATCCAACGCCGCAGCTCTGGATGCGATTCTGCAGGCGGTCGAGAAGACTGGCCTGAAGATGGGCAGCGACGTGCGTCTGGCACTGGACTGCGCGGCTTCCGAGTTCTACCGCGATGGCAAGTATCACCTCAAGGGTGAGAACGCCGTGTATGACTCTGCGGGTTTCGTCGACTACCTCGCGAAGCTGGCAACCGATTACAAGATTCTCTCCATCGAAGACGGCATGGACGAAAGCGACTGGGACGGCTGGGCGAAACTGACCCGCAAGATCGGCGATCGCGTGCAACTGGTCGGAGACGACCTGTTCGTGACCAATACGGCGATCCTGAGTCGTGGCATCAGCGAAGGCATTGCCAACTCGATCCTGATCAAGTTCAACCAGATCGGTACGCTATCCGAGACGCTGGCCGCGATTCGCATGGCGAAGAAGGCCGGTTACACGGCGGTGATTTCTCACCGCTCCGGCGAGACGGAAGACACGACAATTGCCGACCTGGCCGTGGCCACTGGTGCAGGCCAGATCAAGACAGGCTCGCTGTGCCGTTCCGACCGCGTCTCCAAGTACAACCGCCTGTTGCGTATCGAGGAGGAGTTGGGCAGTCGCGCGATTTACCGTGGTATCGAAGAGTTTCGGCACATTGCTGGCTAACGTTGCTCAATCAATCGAGACGGAATGACTATGAAAGTACTCCTGGGTGCGCTGGTCGTGGTGTTGGTGATGTTGCAGGTTAACTTGTGGGTGGGAGAGGGCAGCTTCTCCCAGTTGCGCAGTCTCGAATCGCAGGTTGAGGTGCAGAAGCAGGAAAACGTTGTCCTGGCAGATCGCAATCTGGAGCTCGAGAACGAGGTGCTGGATCTGAAGACGGGGCTCGATGCCGTTGAAGAGCGAGCGCGCAGCGAGTTCGGCATGGTGAAGGATGGCGAGACGCTCTTCCTCATCGTCGAGTGAAGAGACTTTCGAAACGAAGCAGATGCCGGTGAATGCCGGCATTTGTCTTTACAGAGTTTGGGCTTTAAGCAGTTGGCATTCTGGCGGGGCGATATGGCGATCTGGGCAATTATTCCGGCGGCAGGCGTGGGTACCCGCATGCAGACAGAGGAGCCGAAGCAGTATTTGCAGATCAACGGGCAGGCCGTGCTTGCTCATGCCATCGCGCGCCTGGGGGCAGTGGCTGCCGTTCAGCGCATCATGGTGGCGCTGCATCCGCATGATGAGCGCTGGGAGACGCTGGGCCTGCAGACGGGGCCGCGCTTGCAGACCTGTATCGGCGGTGCCGATCGCTGCCACTCGGTGTTGAATGCACTCAACGCATTGCGTGAGCACGCTCAGGTGGACGACTGGGTGCTCGTACATGACGCCGTCAGACCTTGCGTCAGTGTTGAAGACATCGAGCGTCTGCTGGCAGAGGTTGCAGTTCATCCGATCGGGGGGCTGCTGGCGGTGCCGGTGAGCAGCACGCTGAAGAAGGCGGGGCCGGATGGCAATGTCAGCGCGACCGTTGATCGCACGCATCTGTGGCAGGCGGGAACGCCACAGGTCTTTCGTTATGAATTGCTGCATACAGCACTGACGGAGGCGATTGCGGCAGGAGAACTGGTCACCGACGAGGCCTCCGCATTGGAGCTGGCCGGGTTCGCCCCGCGACTGGTGCGGGGCCGTGCCGACAACATCAAGATTACGTACCCTGAGGATCTGCTGCTCGCGCGCCTGATCCTTGAGGCCCAAGGACTGGAAGAACAGCCCGTTGAAGAACAGGTAGTTGAAAGATAGACGTGAAAGCAGGAGTCACCGTTATGTGGAACAGGATCAGGACCGGCCATGGCTATGACGCGCATCGTTTCGCGGACAGCCTGCTGCCCGACAAACCCCTGATACTCGGAGGTGTGCAACTGCCGCACGATCGCAGTCTGATCGCGCACTCTGACGGTGACGCGGTCATCCATGCATTGTGTGACGCCATTCTGGGCGCGCTCGGGCTGGGCGATATCGGTCGACATTTCCCGGATACGGATCAGGCGTTCAGTAATATCGACAGCGGCATCTTGTTGCGACGGGTGTGCGGCCTGATGAAGACCGACGGCTGGAAGATCGGCAACGTCGACATCACTATTCTGGCACAGGCCCCGCGCATGGCGCCGCACATCGTCGCGATGTGCAAGCGTCTGGCTGGTCTTATGGAGATATTGCCGGAGCAGGTCAACGTCAAGGCGTCGACAACAGAGGGTATGGGTTTCGTCGGGCGCCGCGAAGGGCTGGAGACCTACGCAGTGGTGTTGATCTACCGTGACGAGTGACCGTTCGTCAATGGCCGGAGCTTCAGCGGCTGGCTTTTCCGTTGCGAACTCGTCACGAGAAGCCATGACTCTGCTGGCGTTTGCCTTTGGAGCGCCGGAGCACTCGGCAGTCTTCAAGCGTGAGGTCGATGACTTTTGCGTCGACGAGGATCTCGGTTTTGAATTGAGTGGTTCGGGTGAACACCTGTGTGTGCAGATCCGCAAGACGGGTGTGGCTACGCCGCAGGTGGTCCGTGCTCTTGCCCGTGCCGCAGGCGTGCGCGAGCAGGACATCGGTTATGCCGGTTTGAAAGACAGGCAAGGCGTTTGCGTGCAGTGGTTCAGCATCTACCTGCCCTCCGAACGGGTGCCCGACTTCAATGGTTTTGCCGAAGCGGGCATGGAGATACTGCAGACGCTGCGCAACAGCAGAAAGATTCGCCGTGGCAGTCATCGCGGGAATCTGTTCCGCATCCGGTTGCGCGAAGTGAGTGGCGGCGCCAACGACATTGCGCCTGATTTGTTGGTGCGACTGGACGCAATTGCCGCGCGCGGCGTTCCCAATTACTTCGGGGAACAACGCTTCGGCACACAGAACGAGAATGTGCTGATGGCGGCGCGCCTGCTCAGCGGTGAGTTGCGCATGGCCAAGGGCTTCAAGCGCGGGATGTTGCTCTCGGCGGCCAGATCCTGTGTCTTAAACGAGGTCTTGTCGCGTCGCGTGCTGGCCGGAAACTGGGATCAGTATCTGGACGGCGATGTCATGAATCTGCAGGGCACGGAGAGCGTTTTCGTGCCGCAAGAAGGGGACACGCAATTGCAGGCGCGGCTGGACGCGATGGATATTCATCCGACCGGGCCGCTGTGGGGCAAAGGCGTGTTGCGCAGCGGCGCGGCGGCAAGAGATCTGGAGATGGCGTGCGTGGAGCAGTTTCGCGATCTGTGCACGGGTCTGGAAGCGGCAGGTCTGGAGCAGGCCCGGCGCAGTCTGCGCCTGCCGGTGCAGGGGCTGCAGTGGACATGGTTGCCAGAGCAGAATCTGGAATTGCACTTCAGTCTGCCGCCAGGGGCCTACGCGACGTCGGTACTGCGCGAGCTACTGGTGTTGCGCGCGTAGTGGATCCGGGCAGAGAGAATTCAAGAGTGTTGGCAAACGAGTACATGAGAGTAACCAAGTGAGCAACGTAAATCTGGCCGGCATCGGCATGACATCGCAGCGTACGCGTGAGCGCCTGATTGGTCGGCTGATCGAACAGGGCATCGACGATTGGTCGGTGCTTGACGTGATGCGCAGCACTCCGCGCCATATCTTTCTGGAAGAGGCGCTGGCGCACAAAGCCTACGAGGATGTGTCATTGCCGATTGGCTACAACCAGACGATCTCCCAGCCCTATATCGTCGCCAAGATGACCGAGGCGGTGTTGAAGAATCACCCGGCGCTGGAGCACGGCAAGCTTGGCAATGTGCTGGAGGTTGGCACCGGCTGTGGTTATCAGACGGCGATCATCGCGCCGCTGGCCCGCAAGGTCTACTCGGTGGAGCGCATCAAACCGCTGCTGGAGAAGGCGCGCAAGAACATCCGTCTTCTGGGGTTGAGCAACGTGCAGTTCAAACATGACGATGGCAGTCTGGGCTGGAAAGAGAAAGGGCCCTTCGACGCGATCATCGCCGCCGCAGCACCGCAGCATGTTCCCCATGAGTTGCTGGCACAGCTCGCCGAGAACGGACGCCTGATCATCCCGGTAGGGGGCGATGACGTGCAGGAGTTGCGGCTGATCACGCGCACTGGTGACGATTTCAATACCGAGATTGTGGCAACGGTTCGATTTGTACCGCTGTTGGTCGGTCAGATACAAAACTAAGCGAAACGAATCATGTGGGAGCGGGCCCGCCCGCGATTGCGTCAGATTCAAAACCGATAAAAACGAAACATTCAGGAGCGATATGCAGGACAAGTCTGAGGCGACACTGAAAGGCAGGCTGGTGCTGTATGCCAAGGGTTTGGCCATGGGCGTTGCCGATTCGGTTCCGGGTGTGTCCGGCGGCACCATCGCCGTCATGGTGGGCATCTACGAGGAGCTGGTGAACTCGTTGAAAGGCTTGAATCCCTTCGTCCTGCATACTCGCTGGGGCGGGGGTCCGCTGCAGTTCTGGCGCAATATCAACGGCGGTTTTCTGCTGACACTGCTGCTTGGCATCATCACCAGTCTCTACCTGAGCGCCAGCACAGTGCTGTATCTGCTGGACACACAATACCCGCTTATGATGGCGTTCTTTGCCGGACTGGTATTTGCCTCTACCTGGTTTCTGCAGCGCCAGGTGCTGCATTGGGGCCGGGTCGAAATCGGCATGGCCCTGTTGGGTGCTGCGGTGGCATTGATCGTCTCCCTTGCCAACCCCATGGCGGGTGACACCAATCTGGTCTATCTGTTTATCTGCGGCATGGTGGCGATCTGCGCCATGATATTGCCCGGAATCTCTGGCGCCTTCGTGCTGATTCTGCTGGGTGCCTACGACTATGTCCTGGCTGCGCTGCGGGCGCTCAATTTTCCGGTGATTCTGGTATTTGCCAGTGGTTGCGCCATCGGTCTGCTGAGCTTCTCGCATCTGCTGTCCTGGACCTTCTTCAATTACCGGCAGCAGACTTATGCGTTCCTGACCGGCATGCTGGCGGCGTCCGTGCTGGTGTTGTGGCCGTGGAAGCAGACGGCGGAGGGCGAGATCAATTTCCTGTCTCCTGCGGGTTTCGAGGCGGCAACCGGACAGCCCGCGCAAGTGCTGACCGTTCTGCTGCTGGTGGTAGTGGGCTATGCTGTCGTGGCAATTTTTGAAAGAATCACCAACAGGGCACTGTAACTGTGATGGGAAGGGTTTTGATGAGCGGTAATCGAATAACGAATTGGGTCTCGGCAGCGACTGCCGACTGGCGCGTGCGTGCGGTGGTGCTCGCGGGATTGGCTTTCACTCTGCAAGCGTGTGGCGGGCGCTATCAGGCGCCGCTGGACGATCAAAGCGCAGTCCTGGACCGGGCGCCGCCTGCGATCTATTCAACGACCGGTCCTTCGGCGATCGGTGGTGTGGCGGCCAGTGCGCCAGTGTCCTCATCCGGCAGCTCTGCCAGTGCAGGCAGCAGTGGTTCAGCTGCAGGCGCCACGGCAGCTCCGGCCCGCGCGATTGCGGCCGGGGTGCGGGTGCAACCTGCGGATGGAGTGAACGTCAACGTCGCGAATGATCCGGGTGGTATTCGTCGCACCTCGATTGCCCGCCAGCCGCTGGGCGGCAGTGCGCCAGTCACTCCACCGGAACCGGCGACTGCGACCGCTCCTGCAACTGCTTCTGCGAGTGCTTCTGTGACTGTTGCGGCCACGCAAGCTCCCGCTGCGCTGGTCGGTCAGAGTCACATCGTTGCCCGTGGAGAAACGCTCTATTCGATCGCCTGGCAATATTCGCTCGACTACCGTGCACTGGCGCTGGCCAATAACCTGCAGGCTCCTTACACCATCTATCCGGATCAGCGCCTATCACTGAATATCGGCAGTGTCTCCAGCAATGCGCTGCAGAGTGTGCCCGCTATTCAGGCTGCTCCGGCTGGCGCAGCGGCCGTGGCCAGCGGACAGCGTCCGGCGGCAGCAGAGGCCACTCGCCGGACTGGCAACGTGCCGAGTCGTGTCATCGAAGACATCGCCTGGCAATGGCCAGTGGAGGGACGCGTGCTGCGAACCTTCAGCGGCAGTGCTGCCACCACCAGCCGTGGCATCGATATCGGTGCGCGCCGAGGTGATCCCGTCTATGCCGCTGCCGATGGCGACGTGGTCTACTCGGGGCGTGGCATCCAGGGGCAGGGTGATCTGATCATCATTCGTCACAGTGCGCGTCACCTCAGCGCGTACTCTCACAACAGCAGCATGCTGGTCAGTTCCGGGGCGCGGATCCGGGCTGGCGACAAGATTGCCGAGGTTGGCACTGACAGTAGTGGTGCTGAGCTATTGCATTTCGAAGTGCGCGTGGACGGCGCACCTGTCGATCCGGCAGGCTATCTGCCTTCACGCTGACTCTGTGTTTTTGACCGCACTCTGCTGACTCCTGAAGTTTGCTTTTCCAGACGCACGGCCATGCTTGCATGTGGCGTGCGTCGCTCTATTTTCTCAACTCATCTCATAATTCCACAAACCGTCATTCCCCCGGGTTTTTCTGTTGTCTCGCCAATAATGGAATGGTAGATTCAAGCGGCCTGTTCACCGGATGTAGGCAGGTACGCCAAGAATGAAAATTACAATAGGGGCAGTATTATGGACAGTAATGAGGCTCGTACTGCGAATAGTATCAAGCACTTGCGATTGCTTAACACAAGGAAACCATCATGGATGATGAAGCGGTAAGAACCGAGGAAGAAGTACCAGGTAATAATGCTGTAGAAATTTTCAACGAAGTTGCAGAAAGTAATTTGGCGGATGATCCGCCACGCTGTCCGGGTTCGCTTCTCAGCTCTTCCGTGTGCCGACAGATGCCGGATATGACGCGGCTCTATCTCAATGACATCGGCTCTTCGCAGTTGCTCAGCGCGGACGAAGAGGTCGAGTATTCTCGCAGAGCACGAGCAGGCGACACGGAGGGGCGACGGCTTATGGTCGTCAACAATCTGCGTCTGGTGGTTAAAATTGCACGTCGCTACGTCAATCGCGGGCTGGGCTTTCTGGACCTCGTGCAGGAAGGGAATCTGGGGCTGCTGCGGGCCGTCGAGAAGTATGATCCTGAACTCGGCTTTCGCTTCTCCACTTACGCGACGTGGTGGATCCGGCAGACCATCGAGCGCGCCATCATGAATCAGGCGCGGGTGATCCGACTGCCAATTCATGTCCTCAAAGAGCTGAATATTTACCTGAAGACGGTTCGGGAATTTTCCCGTATTCACGATCAGGATCCCAGCGTGGAACAACTTTCCAAACTGCTGTGCAAGCCGGTGGATGACGTCAATCGTCTGCTGTCTTACAACGAACGCCTCGCGACGTCGGACCCCCAGACCCCGGGACAGGAGTCAGGCATTCTGGAACAGGTGCCCGATACTCCCGACTGCGCTCCTATGGAGATTCTGCATGATGACGGCGTGCGTGAGACGGTTGGCGGGTGGCTGAATATGCTCAGCGAAAAGCACATCGATGTTATTGCCCGGCGCTTTGGTTTCCTGGGGTATGAATGCCGGACACTGGAGGAGGTCGGGCAGGAAATTGGTCTGACCCGCGAGCGAGTTCGACAGATTCAGCTGGAGGCGCTGGTGAAGTTGCGGGAAATTGCCAGGGAGCACGGGTTTACGAAAGATTGCTGGTAGCCCTGATCTGTATTGCAGTCGTTGTTTGCGAAAGCTCCGGCGTTTGCTGCCGGAGCCTTTTTGCAGACCGATAGATCAGCCAGCGTCCTTGATCAGATACTGGAGCTTGCCCGGCACACCCTTCCATTTCTCCGCGTCTTCCATTGCGGGTTTCATCTCGGTGATGTTTGCCCACTTCTGTGCCAGTTCGGCGTTGAGCGCCAAGAATTGCTGCTGGTCTTCGGGTAACTCATCCTCGGCATAAATTGCGTCGACTGGGCATTCTGGCTCACACAGGGCGCAGTCGATGCATTCGTCGGGGTGGATGACCAGGAAATTCGGACCTTCATAGAAACAATCAACGGGGCATACTTCCACACAGTCAGTGTGCTTGCAGCGTATGCAGTTTTCGCCAACAACAAATGTCATGATTTCTCCAGCTTTATGGGCCCGCGGGGCGGGGTGGGTAATTTGAAGTTGGGGCGATTATAAAGAGGTTGGGGGCGGCAGGGAAAATACTTTTTCCGATTAGGCATAGTTAATTTTCTCTCCGCACTTCTTCTCTGCACTTCTTCTCCGCACTGCGCTCAGCGCGAAGCGGAGGCATGGTCAGGACACGCCCGTGAATACTTCCTTGTAGGGCTCAGTAGCGCCATCCATGGCGCTCGATGGTCCTGACCATGCCTCCACTCCACACTGAGCTGATGTCAGTGGTGAAATTACCCTCATGTTTGAGCCCTCTACCAGGCCCCTAAGCGTGGCTTTTCCGCCACGCTACTGACTGAGCTCACAGGAGTACTTGCCCTTACAGTTTTTGTTTCAGGGCGTAGAGGAGGTCGAGGGCTTGGCGGGCGGTGAGGTCGTCGGGGTTGAGGGTGGTGAGTTGCTGGATGACCGGGTGGGGTTCGTATTGGGTGAAGAGTTCAGTTTGCAGGGGGGCGGCTGCGGTTTTGGTGAAGGTATTGGTCGCGGGTTTGTGGGATTGCTGGAGGCTGTCGCGTTCCAGTTGCTGGAGTTTGTCGCGGGCCTGGCGGATGACGGTCAGCGGGACGCCGGCGAGTTGGGCGACCTGCAGGCCGTAGCTCTGGTTCGCGGGGCCGGGCTTGACGGCGTGCAGGAAGACGATGCCGTCCTGATGCTCCGAGGCGTCGAGGTGGACGTTGGCGATGTTGGAGAAACGCTCGGGCAGGGCGGTCAGTTCGAAGTAGTGGGTGGCGAACAGCGTCCACGCCTGCAGCTTCTCGGCGATGTAGACGGCACTGGCCCAGGCCAGCGAGAGGCCGTCGAAGGTGCTGGTGCCGCGTCCCACTTCATCCATCAGCACCAGGCTGTTGGTCGTGGCGTTGTGGAGAATGTTGGCGGTCTCGGTCATTTCCACCATGAAGGTGGAGCGCCCGCCGGCCAGATCGTCGGAGGAGCCGATGCGGGTGAAGATGCGATCGATCGGGCCGATGCGGGCACTGCGGGCGGGGACGAAGCTGCCGGTAAAGGCTAGCAACACGATCAACGCCGTCTGGCGCATGTAGGTCGATTTACCGCCCATGTTGGGCCCGGTAATGATCAGCATCTGGCGCTTGTCATCCAGGTGGACGTCATTGGCGACAAACACGCTTTCGGTGACTTGCTCTACCACCGGATGGCGGCCCTGCTCGATGTGGATGCCGGGCTCGGCCGTCAGCTCGGGCTGGCAGAGGTCCAAGGTGCGGGCGCGCTCGGCGAAATTGTTCAGGACGTCCAGTTCGGCCAGCGCTGCGGCAGTGTTGAGGAGCGCGTTCAGGTCCATCGCGACTACTTCCAGCAGCTCGTCGTAAAGTGTTTTTTCTCGGGTCAGCGCCTTGCTGTTGGCGCTCAAGACCTTGTCCTCGAACAGCTTGAGGTCGGGCGTGATGAAGCGTTCGGCATTCTTCAGGGTCTGGCGGCGCTGATAATCGGCCGGCATGTCGTCGGCCTGCGCCTTGCTGACTTCGATGAAATAGCCATGCACGCGGTTGTAGCCAACCTTGAGTGTGCTCAGGCCGGTACGCTGTTTTTCCTTGATCTCGAGATCGATCAGGAACTGCCCGGCATTGCTGCTCAGGTTGCGCAACTCGTCCAGCTCGGCGTCGTAGCCCTCCGCAATCACGCCGCCTTCGCGAATTACCACAGGCGGATTGTCGATGACGGCACGACTGAGCAGCGCGGCGAGATCGGGGTAGTCGGCGATACTGATTTGTAGACTGGCGAGGCGCGGGGAGTCGTTCTGTTCGAGAATGCCGCTCAGCGCACTCTGCAGACGCGGCAAGGTGATCAAGGCATCGCGCAGGCGGGCCAGGTCGCGCGGCCGTGCCGAACGCAGACCGACGCGGGCGAGGATGCGCTCGATGTCGCCGATCTCGTGCAGCAGCGGGCGCAGTTGTTCGAAACGGTATTGATCGATCAGCGTGGAAACAGTCTGCTGGCGCAGCGCCAGTTGAGTGCGGTCCCGCAGCGGCCGGTGCAGCCAGCGGTTCAGCAGACGTCCGCCCATCGCCGTGGCTGTGCAATCCAGCACCGACATCAGCGTGTTGTCCGTACCTCCCGCAAGGTTGCGATCCAGCTCCAGATTGCGGCGGCTGGCGGCATCGAGAATGAGACTGTCACCCGGCTGTTCCAGTTGAATGCCTTGAATGTGCGGCAATTGCGAGCGTTGCGTCTCGCGCGCATAGCCCAGCAGACAACCGGCTGCCTGCAGCGCCAGAGTCAATTGTTCACAACCGAAGCCGTTCAAATCCAGTGTGCCGAAGTGCTGATTCAGTGCGCGTCGGCTGCTGTCGAGATCGAACTCCCACAGCGGTCGGCGCCGCGTGCCTTGTCGCGATTCCAACACCTGCAGCGCCGAAACCTCCTCATTAACAAGCACTTCCGCGGGTCGGACCCGCGCAAGTTCAGCAAGCATGTCGTCGCGGGAGGCGACTTCGCTGAGCACGAAGCGGCCGCTGCTGACGTCCAGCCAGGCCAGACCGAAGCGGGCCTTCTCCGGGTCTTCGCTGTGGGTGCCAGTCACCGCCAGCAACAGGCTTTCGCTGCGCTCGTTGAGCAGGGCCTCGTCGCTGAGCGTGCCGGGTGTGATGATACGCACGACCTGGCGATCAACAGGGCCTTTGCTGGTCGAGGGATCGCCGATCTGTTCGCAGATGGCCACGGAAACGCCGGCTTCCACGAGGCGGGCCAGATAGCGATCGGCGGCATGGTAGGGGATGCCGCACATGGGGATGTCTTTGCCGTCGATCTTGCCGCGGCTGGTCAGTGTAATGTCGAGAATCTTCGAGGCGGTGCGCGCGTCTTCGAAGAACAGCTCGTAGAAGTCGCCCATGCGGTAGAACAGCAGCTCGTTGCGGTGCTGGGCTTTCAGGCCCAGGAATTGCCGCATCATTGGCGTGTGTTGAGAGATGTCGATATTGGACAAGGCGGGTACCACTGCAGGGTTGACGACGGATACGTGTGAGGCCTGATAGGCGGCTGAATTCTACGTGATTAAATGCGAGCCGTCAGCGCGTCTGAAAATCTCTGCTAAGCTAATGAATGTGGGAGCGTACCCGAAGGGCATAAAGGCCCGCCCGCGATTAGTTCCGCACTAGATCAATCGCGGGCAGGCCCGCTCACACATAAATCAGCAAGCGAAGCGGATAAGCCATGAACAAAACCCTGCTCTCCCTCAGCCGCCAGTGCGGCGAACTCCTGTTGCAACATCACTGCAAAGTGACCACGGCCGAGTCCTGCACCGGCGGCTGGATTGCGCAGTGCATCACCGCCGTGGCGGGCAGCTCGGAGTGGTTCGAAACCGGCTTCGTCACTTACTCAAATCAGGCCAAGCAGCAATTGTTGGCCGTCCCCGTAGCGCATTTCGAAGGCCCGAGGGCGCCCGGCGCTGTGAGTGAAGAGACCGTGCTCGCCATGGCGCGAGGGGCGTTGCTGGCAGCCGGAGCACAGTATGCGGTGTCGACCAGCGGCGTCGCCGGACCAGACGGCGGCACTCCCGGCAAGCCGGTTGGCACCGTGTGGATCGGCTGGGCCTGGCGCACGGGCGACGCAGTCGAATCAATCGCCCGGGTGCAACGCTTTACCGGCGACCGTGAAGCGGTGCGCAAACAGTCCGTTCAGGCGGCGCTGGAGGGGCTGCTGGCGCTTCTGCAGGCCCGAAATGTGCCGGCTCCCGAACACTGAACAAATACTGGTTGAATATACAGTAATTGTCTGCTTTAATTATTTCATTGCAAGACCACCTCGGAAAACATTCAGCTTGCTCCGACCAAGCACCAGATAAAAAAGGAACCAACCATGGCCGTAGATGCAGTTAAAGACCTGAACCGCGAGAAGGCGCTGAGCGCCGCCCTGTCACAGATCGAGCGCCAGTTTGGCAAAGGCTCGATGATGCGTCTGGGAGAGAAAGGCAAGGAAGCAATCCCCGCGATTTCCACCGGTTCGCTGGGTCTGGATATTGCGCTGGGCATTGGCGGTCTGCCACGCGGCCGCATCGTGGAAATCTATGGTCCGGAGTCTTCCGGCAAAACTACTCTCACGCTGCAGGTCATCGCGGAGTGTCAGCGTAACGGCGGCACCTGCGCCTTCATCGACGCGGAACACGCGCTTGACCCGATCTATGCCGGCAACCTCGGCGTGGATGTCGAGAATCTGCTGGTCAGCCAGCCCGACACCGGCGAACAGGCGCTGGAGATCTGCGACATGATCGTGCGCTCCGGTGCGGTGGATGTTGTGGTCATCGACTCAGTGGCGGCATTGACACCGAAGGCCGAAATCGAAGGCGACATGGGCGACAGCCACATGGGTCTGCAGGCGCGTCTGATGTCCCAGGCGCTGCGCAAGATGACAGGCAACATCAAGAATTCCAACACGCTGGTGATCTTCATCAACCAGATCCGCATGAAGATCGGCGTGATGTTCGGTTCGCCCGAAACCACTACCGGCGGTAATGCACTGAAGTTCTACGCCTCTGTGCGTCTGGACATCCGTCGCATTGGTTCGATCAAGGAAGGCGAGGAAGTCGTGGGCAGCGAGACCCGCGTCAAGGTCGTCAAGAACAAGGTCGCACCGCCTTTCCGTCAGTGTGAATTCCAGATCCTGTATGGCACCGGCATCTATCGCATGGGCGAAGTGATCGATCTGGGCGTGAAGCTCAACCTGATCGACAAGTCTGGCGCTTGGTATGCCTACAACGGTGAGAAGATCGGTCAGGGCAAGAAGAACGTGGCCACCTATCTGGAAGAGAATCCCCATCTCGCCAAAGAGATTGAGGACAAGATTCGTGCGCAGTTGCTCGGTGGTGCCGCACCTCTGCTGGTGTCTGGTGGGGCGAACGAAGAAGACGACGGCGAGTTCGAATAAGCCGCCGGCTATTGATAAGCAAGAACAAAGGCAAGCAACGTGCGAACTGCTGCTGAAAACACGACGATGGTGGAGCTGCGACGGGCGGCGATGGATCTGCTGGCCCGCCGCGAACACTCGCGGGCGGAGCTGGTCGACAAGCTCCGTCGCAAATTTTCGGAAGATACTGCGGGGGTGGCGCAACTGCTCCCCGGAGTGCTCGATCAGCTGGAGCAGGATGGCCTGCTGAGCGATGCACGATTCGTGGCAGCTTACGTGCGCTATCGACGCTCGCGCGGGTTTGGTCCGCTGCTGATCCGTCAGGAACTGCGTGGCAAGGGTGTCAGCAGTGCACTGCTGGACGCAGCCCTGGCTGCGAACACCCCGGAGTGGCTGGAGTCCTTGCGGGAGCTGGTGGCCCGCAAGCAACGGCTGGTCTCCTCTGCAGAGGATGCTCAGGAGGCGCGCAAGGCCCGCCAGAAGCTGTATCGATTCTGCCTCTCCCGAGGTTTCAGCCCCGAGCTAATTGAAAGCGCGCTGCGCTCGAAAACCTGAATTTGCCTGTTATACTGCCCCAAGCCGATTACCCCAAGTTCCTGACTTCCTGGCAGGTTTTTATGCATCGACAACAAGACAAAGCCTCGTCCGCCGCTCCATCCCCGAAGATTTTTAGTCGAACCACCCTCAAGTTGCTTGTCCCCATAGTTCTCGGTTCGGCCGTTGCCGTGCCAGTGCAGGCCAATACCTTTGCCGATCTGCGGGTCGGGATTGCTCAGGAGGACAACGTCTCCAAAGGCATTGGTGGGGCAGACATTCACGACGATAGCTACTTCCTGCTCGAGGGCGGCGTTGGCAAGTTTCTGCAGATCCGTCCGGGGCAGTCCGTGACCCTCGGTGTTTCCGCTGCCGCACAGCGCTACTACGAAATGGCCGGATTCGATGCGGATATCATTGGCGCGCAGGCTGCCTATAACCACAAGTTTGGTCTCGGCGCCTATGCGCCAACCGTGTCCCTGGCGCTGGGTCTCAGTCAGGAAGCTCGTCGCGGCCGCGAGAGGGACAGACAGTTGCATGACCTGACGTTGAGCTACAGCAAGCGGCTGTCTCCGGCGTGGAGTGTCTATGCCGCCGTGATGCACGAGTGGAGTGAAGGCACAAAAGACGCTTTCCGCGCAGCTGCCAATACTTACCCTTGGTGGGCATGGAATGTCGGCGACGACATCTTCGACTTCACGCAGAGCAGCTTCCTCGCCAGTGCCGATTACACCTTCGTCAACGGCAGCACACTGACCGCCTCTTATACCTTTACCGATGGCCACAGCGTCGCCAGCGGTCTCGTCCCCAATGACCCGCTGATGGCAATTTCCTCGGCGATCGCGTTCGACCCTGCCTTCGAACCCAGCTGGGATAGCTCCCAGGCTGCGTACCTGATCACCTCCGACACGCACGTTTACGCGCTGGACTGGAGTCTGGCGCTGGGGCCCAACTCGGCATTGGACTTTGGTTACGAGTATCGCGACATTCAGGCGCCATCCTCGATCAGTTACACTGGCAGCCGTGTGGGGGTGACTCTGTCATGGGCATATTGAGCTTTCAGAGGTGCATAGTGATCAAGCAGCGTTGTGTCCCGTGGGCATTGATGTGGAGCGTCCTTTCCTTTGGG
Source organism: uncultured Gammaproteobacteria bacterium (assembly GCA_903876785.1). Lineage (GTDB taxonomy): Bacteria > Pseudomonadota > Gammaproteobacteria > Pseudomonadales > Pseudohongiellaceae > UBA5078. Next base: position 2,185 of record CAIRBI010000170.1, on the reverse strand, counting down.
TTGATTCAAGGCGCGAACGCAGCCGATTTGCGGATCAGCATGCAGGATGCCGATGCGGGCGGACCATTGGCGGATGCCGTCATCGAGGTGCTGTTGCCGCCGGATATGCAGGCGTCGCACACTCAGGTTGGCGACTTCAGCGTCGATCAACAGCAGAAGGAGTTCGTGTCCAACGTGACTGTCATCAGCCGTGGCAGTCGCGTCAACTTCCCCAACAGTGACGATATCCTGCACCACGTTTATTCCTTTTCCACTGCCAATGTTTTCGAACTGCCGTTGTATGGCAATGGTCAGAACGTCGATTACTTCGAGCCGTTCGAGCAGGCAGGAGTTGTCGAGCTCGGTTGCAACATCCACGACTGGATGCTTGGTTATATCTACGTGGCCGAAACGAGCCTGGCGGTAAAGACCGATGCTACAGGTGAGGCCATGATTCAAGGTATTCCCACCGGTGAATTCCAGGTGCGCGTCTGGCACTCGCGTGCAGTCGGCGGCAGTGAAGGACAGCCCCATGCCGTGCTGCAGACCATGAGCTTTGGTGATGCGGAGCCAACGCGCCTGCGTCTGGCGCTGCCGCTGGAGCGCGATGATCGCCTGCGCCGCGCGCCAACTGCCGGACGAACTCGCTATCGTTGACCAACCATCGATGACCAACCATTCATGACCAGCCATCCATGACCACCCATCCATGACCACCCATCCATGACCAACCCCGTTCCGGTGGTGACAAGTCTGTTCGCTTTCCGCAGCTTTCGGACACGTCTGCTGGTGTTTCTGCTCGCTCTGCTATTGCCGGTGTTGCTGGGTATCTACGCCTTCGTCAACAGGGAGAACAACACTTACACCACGGAGACGATCAACAGCTACCTGGAGCTGGGCGCCGATGTCTTCGACTTCACCCGCGAGCAACACAAGAACACCTTGCTGACCATCACCAGCACGATGACCCGCGACTGGGGTTTTCGCAACGCCTTCGGCACGGGCGATCCGTTCACGATCATCGATGCCGCCGACAATGTTCTGATGCGCTCGATGGGCGCTGCCGACATGATGCTGATCTCGTCCATGGAGGGAGAGGTTGTCATCGACACCCGGACGCAGGGTTTTGAGCGTCTTGAAGGGGAATGGCTGGCCCTGATGGACTCCGCCGCCAACAGCGACGAAGGCATTGGCGACGCGGTCATCACCGTGGAGGGCGTGCCGTATCAGATCACCGTAATCCCTCTGTTTCTGCCCACCCCGGTTGCCTGGATCTTCGGCGGCTTTCCTCTCGATAATCAATTTGCTGCCACGGTGAAGCAGAGCATCGTTTCCGATGTATCGATTGTGCAGTTCCGTTGGGAGGAAGGCGCTGCCAGCGATGCTGCCGCTGCGGTCAGTGTCATTGCCTCGACGCTGACGGCTACGGACCAGAGCCTGCTTGTTGCTCAGCTGCAGGAGAGGTCGCGCAATACTGGCGAGAGCGATGCGGGCGTGCTCGATGCGGGAGGAGTGGCACAGGCCGCGACCCGCCGCATCCAGCTCAGCGAAGGCGAATACGGCACGCTGATGCGCCCGCTCTATGGTGAACCGGGAGAGGCGCTGCAGATTGTCGCGGTCATTCAGAAGTCCTACAACGAAAACATGGAAAACGTGCAGGCCTTCCAGCGCGTGTTGCTGCAGTTTTACCTCGTGGTTCTGGCCATCAGCCTGCTGGCGGTAATTCTGCTCGCGCGTTCAGTGACTCGCCCCGTGCTGGACCTGGCCAATCGGGTAAGACGTATAGAGGACGGCGACTTCGGCCAGTCCGTGCAGGTCAGCGGGCGCGATGAGATCAGCGAGCTGGCCACATCCGTCAACAACATGGCCCGTGGGCTGGCTGAGAAAGAGAAGGTGCGTGATCTGCTCGGCAAGGTGGTTTCGCATGAGATTGCCGAAGAGTTGCTGAGCAAAACCATCGAGCTGGGTGGTGAAGAGAAGGTCGTGACGGTGCTGTTTGCCGACATCAAAGGCTTCACAACACTTTGTGAGAACACCCCACCCGAGGCAGTGTTGACGCTGCTCAACAGTTATCTGAGCGAGATCACGGCGGTAATCGAGCGGCATCAGGGCGTGGTGGACAAATACACCGGCGATTCCGTAATGGCGCTGTTCGGTGCGCCGCTGAGTCGTGGCAATGACGCCCAGAACGCTGTCCGAACCGCCT
>CAIRBI010000169.1 GCA_903876785.1 uncultured Gammaproteobacteria bacterium | reverse complement strand
TCCCGCATGGCAGCCGAAAAAAAACCTCTCCCCGGCATTTCCAACTACATCACCGCCGAAGGCGAGAAGCGTCTGCGTGAGGAGCTCAGTTATCTGTGGAAGGTCGAACGCCCGACGGTCACGCAGTCTGTCAGTGATGCTGCCGCCCTGGGAGATCGCTCGGAGAATGCCGAGTACATCTACGGCAAGAAGCGCCTGCGCGAGATCGACAGGCGCGTTCGGCACCTGAGCAAACGCCTCGAAGTATTGACGATCGTCGACAAGCCTCCTGCGGATACCAGCCGCATCTACTTCGGCGCTTATTTGCGCATCGAAGATGAGCATGGAGCAGAACATCACTATCGACTGGTCGGCAGAGACGAAATTGGGGATAAACCCGGTTACATCAGTGTGGACGCCCCTCTGGGCAGGGCGCTGCTTGGCAAACCTGCGGGCAGCGAGGTGGAGATCTCCACGCCCGGCGGATTGCGCAGCTGGTATGTGCTGGATGTACACTACGCAGGCAACTCGTGAGACACGCCACCATTCTGGCCATCGATGAGGCACTGGCCTCCAGCATCACCATTCCACTGGAGATGCTGCACGCGGCCGACGTCATTACGCGCATTCGCAACAGACGCGCGGAGCGACGCTCCTTTGTGATTGCCAGCCACGACGGCGCGGCCGTGACCATGAGCGGCGGCATTGGTATTCAGCCCGCCACCAGCATCGCCGACATCACCCGAACCGATCTGATTTTCGTGCCTGCCTTGTGGGGCAACCCCAATGCGATTGTCAGACGCCACCCTTCAATTACCGCGTGGCTGGGGGCTCAGCACGCGCAGGGGGCAACCATCTGCAGCGTAGGTACCGGCAGTTATTTCCTCGCGGAAGCCGGCTTGCTGGACGGACGCAACGCTACTACCCACTGGTATTATTTCGACGACTTCCAGAAGCGCTATCCGCGCGTCAAGTTGCAACGCAAACGCTTCATCACGCACGCCGACCGACTGTACTGCACGGGGAGCGTCAACGCGGTGCGCGATGTGATGCTGCACTTCGTGGAGATGCTGTTCACCGCCGAGGCAGCGGATGAAGTCGCGCACCACTTCACGCACGAACTGAAGCGCTCGTATGAGTCGATGCTGCTGGCCAGTGAGGAGACGAACACGCATCACGACGAGCAGATCATCAAGATTCAGGAATGGCTGCAGAAAAATTATCAGCGGGATGTGCAGCTGCAGGAGCTGGCGCAGCGCTTCGATATCAGCGTGCGCTCTTTCAATCGACGCTTCCGGCAGGCGGCTGGCAAGACGCCTCTGCAGTATCTGCAGGAAGTGCGTCTAGAACAGGCCAAGGCTCTGTTGAAGCTCAGCAATCTCAGTATCGCGGAGATCGCGTTTGCGGTGGGGTATCAGGACACGAGTTATTTCTCGTCGCTGTTCAAGCGCATCAACACCATTACACCCAACGAGTACAGGCACCTGGTGCGCAACAAGCTCTTCAATGTGGAATCGAGCTGACCGTGGGAAACCACATTGTGGGAGCTTGCCTGCAAGCGATAACTTTTGTGGGAGCTTGCCTGCAAGCGATATCTCGAAGCGCGCTAGACGCATCAAAGAATCGCCTGCAGGCAGGCTCCCACAGTCAGTGGTTCATCAGGGTTTTTGGAACCTTTCCTTCCACTCAGCATATGGCATGCCGTAGACAATCTCCCGCGCCTGATCGTAGTCGACCCCGAGCCCCTTGTCCTGCGCCGCCGCTGCATACCATTTGGCGAGACAGTTGCGGCAGAAGCCGGCGAGGTTCATGAGGTCGATGTTCTGCACATCCTTGTTGTCATCGAGATGCTGCAACAAGCGACGAAACGCCGCTGCCTCGAGTTCATTTCTGTCCTGCTGACTTAATGCCATGAAAAATTTCCGAAAAAGTAATTGACGGGTTAGGCGACGCGCGTGACCAGCTCTTCATCGTCTCCGTCGAAGTCATCTGTGTCGTCCTCAGAGGTCTCCGGGAGCACGGCAAAATTCTCTGCAGCAAGTGTACTCTTGCGCGGGTTGCGGCCCAGGGATTTCAATTGTCGTTCTGCCGCATTGAAGGCATCGCGGACGGCAACATAAATATCCTCGTGCGCCGCTCTGTCGTGTTGATCCTGCTTGACGACGACCTCCTTGCCGGAGGTATGAATCTCAAGGGTGACACTGAACACTTTACCCTTCTGATGATTGTTGTGCGGAGAATCCAGCACGACGCGACCGCCGATAATGTCGTTGCTGAAGCGCTGTAATTTCTCAATGCGCTTGGCAACTTTCTCTGACAAGGCGGCTGATTGATCAATATTGTGATAAACAACTTGGAAAGAATTAGGCATAAAATATGATCTCCTCGTTATCGTGATTTTTTGATTTATATTCTCTTTATTTCTATATGGGCCCTCCTCTGTTGATTTAAAGTGCTGGTGAAACCTTTCAATCAGTAACCTCTGAAGCTGTCGGCAAGATGCCCGATCGACAGCGCATAATTATTGGCGCAGTTGTAGCTCAGAATGGTGCGGAAATTTCCGTAGGTCAGAAATGCCCTGCCCCCTTCGCCATCGGGCAGCACGATTGACGCGAGCAGATCGTTGCTCGGCAGGTCCGCCCCATCGGCACGGCGCACGCCAATTTCCTGCCACTGCTGCAACGGCAACTGTATGGTGTGGTTGCGCAACACGCTGCATGAATAATCGGTCGGCGGCTGCCGCCACTGCTCGGCACGTGCGTGATAATCAGCAGGCAGTTTCACCTCACGGCCCCACGTCTGAGTATCATCCCAGTTGGCCGCCTTCAAATACTGCGCGATGGAGGCGAAGACATCGGCCTTGCTGTTCCAGATGTCACGTTTACCGTCGCCATCGAAGTCCTGTGCATACTGCAGAAAACTCGACGGCATGAACTGACTCTGTCCCATGGCACCGGCCCACGACCCTTTCATGTCTGCGTGGGTGATGTGACCCTCGTTCAAAATCTGCAGCGCGCTGAGCAGTTCCCGACGGAAATAAGCGGCGCGACGCGGATCGTAAGCAAGCGTGACCAGCGCGCGAATCACATCGGTGCCTCCGGTAAAGCTGCCGAAGTTCGTCTCCACACCCCAGAACGCAACGATGAAGCGTGGGTCGACGCCATAGCGTTCGCCTACGCGTGTCAGCAATTCACGATTTTCGCGCAGACGCGCACGCCCCGTGTCGATGCGCCAGGGCGTGACACGTTTGACGAGGTATTCCTCGAAGGTTTCTTTGAATTCTGCCTGATTGCGGTCATTGTCAATGACCTGGGGGATAGGGGTGACGGAGCTCAGCGCCTGCTGGATGATATCCTCACGTACGCCCTGTTCTCTGGCCTCGACGATCAAGGCAGACAGCCATTCCTGAAAGTCGATCTGCGGCTCCTGCGCATATCCCCTGACCGCAAATGTCAGGGCAATGAGCGCCAGCAAAATCGAGCGTGCGGCGAGTCGTGCGGGGTACATTCAATCTCCTTCCTACTGCTTACGATTCAAGACTACCCCAATAAAAAAGTTTTGTCTAAGGGTGTTTTGACGCTCGTTTTGCGGCAGCGAAGGTACGCAATTGTGGCCGGAATCAGGCACTTCCCGCGATCATCTGCTGTTAGACAAAGGCCTGCAGAAGCAAGCGAACGGCTTCGGAAATAGACTGAAATTCACCACGTGGTGCCGGTTGCCCCCTTTTTGCTGAGCGGACGCTATCAATCTTCAGATCAGGGATATTTCAGATTGCCGCCTGAAAACACCAGTGCCATGGCTCATAGCTGATGCCACAGGAATTGCCGCGCGGATAAGAGAGGTTGAAGCCAAATTCAGCGGCATGGTCTTGCAGCCAGGCAAAGCCCGCAGTGGCCTCGAAGGCTTCTTCCAGAGCAGGACAATCCACAGTCCCGATATCGATGGCGCGCCCGGTATGGTGTTCGCTGTAACCCGGTGCGGTGTTGACGCACAGGATCTCTGCAATAGTCCTGCCCGCTTCGATCTTCCGTCGGATCACCTGAGCCTGATAATCCACACTGCGAAACGCCGAAACCAGGAACAAGGTCACGCCATCGGCCGCTGCCCTGTCACGCATGGCATGCCATGCGGCCAGCGCCAGCGGAGCAAGACGTTGTTCCCGGCCGTAATAATCAGGTTCGCACAGCACGAGCTCCTGCGGTTCCGGCTGCAGAGTCAGGGGAGTGCTCCGAGCGTAATCCTCCGGAATCCCCAGCTCCAGGTGAATCTGTCGTACACGTTCGGCAAAGCGCTGGTCTGTCATGCGAGGCTCGCAGGGGATCGGCAACACGCCGGGTTTGAGGATTGTTGAAATCGACGCTTGCGCGAATAGTACCGGAGGTTGGCGAGGCTGGCACTATCCGACGGGGCAATGGCCAGAGTGCCACCTATAATGTCCAATATGCCCTATCCCGAACGTGCGCGACTGCTTAATATTGGTGCAGTCTTTGAGAAGCCAGACTACAGGAGAGCAGTATGTCGAAATTGCCAGTCATCATCGGAATGGGGGGAATCAACCCGGCCGGGCGGACCTCCTCCCACCATGGCTACCGAAGACTTGTGCTCGACTCCCTCAAACCACAGGATGCACTGGAAACCCGTGCCAGTCTGGCCAGCCTCATGGGCCTGCTGAAAAAGTCCGAAGGCGCCTGGCGCGATGCGCAGGGCCAGATCATTCAGCTCGACAGCTGGCTGCAGACCCTCGACCCAACACTGAAATCCGGCACCCTGATCCGCCGCCTGGAAGACAACCTGTTCAATCCGGAGCGGGTCCTGTTCCACAAGCGCGCCACACTCAATGCCGAGACCGACAAACCCCTCAGCTTCGTGATCCGCAAACAGCAGCTGCCTGACGAGATTCCTCTGGACTGGCAGATCAGTGACCACGGCCCGGGGCAGGTCCGGGTTGCAGTGCCCGGCGCCATGGAAGTGCTGACAGAAAATTACCTGCGCTCCGAGGTCAACAGCGCGGGGCAGTTACCCACTGGGTTTGATCCCAAGGAGCTTTACCCGTCGCGCAACCACCCGCGCGGCCTGCAGATGACCATTTACGGCGCGAGCGACGCCATTCAATCCCTTGGACTCGACTGGGATACCATCCTCGGCCATGTTGCTCCGGACCAGATCAGCGTCTACGCCGGCAGCTGTATGACGCAGCTCGATTACAACGGCAATGGCGGCATGCTGCAAGCCAGACTGCTGGGCAAGAAGGTCAGCTCCAAGCAGCTGCCCCTGGGTTTTGCGGAGATGCCTGCCGACTTCATCAACGCCTACATCCTCGGCAATCTAGGCACCACGGGTACCAATGTCGCGGCCTGCGCTACCTTCCTCTACAACCTGCGCCAGGGTATCCGTGACATTCAGGCCGGCACCCATCGCATCGTCATCGTCGGCACCAGCGAGGCGCCTATTACCCCCGAAGTCATCGAAGGCTATGCCACCATGGGCGCCCTGGCCGACGACGCGGCGCTGCTCGCCCTGGACCAGCACAAGAACCTGTCGCGACCTGATCATGCCCGTGCCTGCCGCCCGTTCGGTGACAACATCGGCTTCACGCTGGCCGAGTCGGCCCAGTACGTCGTGCTGTGCGACGACGAACTGGCGCTGGAGTTGGGCGCCAATATTCTGGGGTCGGTCAACGATGTGTTCGTGAATGCCGACGGCTACAAGAAGTCCATCGCCAGTCCCGGTGTCGGCAACTACATCACCATGGCCAAGGCCGCAGCAGCGACGCGCAACATCATCGGCGAAGCCGGTCTGCAGCACCGCAGCTACGTGCAGGCCCATGGCACCGGTACCCCGCAGAACCGTGTGACCGAATCTCACATCATGAGCACCGTGGCCGCCAACTGGAAGATTCCCCGCTGGCCCGTGGCGGCGCTGAAGTCCTATATCGGCCACTCCCTGGCAAGTTCGGCAGGCGATCAACTGGCCTGCAGTCTGGGCTTGTGGCAGTACGGCATCATCCCCGGCATCCTCAGTACGGAGCGCGTGGCTGACGACGTTCATCAGAACAACCTGGACTTCCTGCTGCAGCACCGCGACGTCGGCACGACCGGGATGGATGCTGTGCTGCTCAACTCCAAGGGTTTCGGCGGCAACAACGCCACGGCGTCGATTCTGGCGCCGCACATCACGCAGAAGATGCTGGAGAAGAAACACGGCAAGGACAGGATGAAGGCTTACGCGCAGCGCAACGAGGCGGTGCAGGAGCATTCACGACGCTACGATGCGGCGGCGACGGCGGGCGAGATCGGGCCGATCTACCGCTTCGACCACAACGTGCTGGATGGCGACGGACTTGAGATGTCCCAGTCAGCGCTGCAGATCAGGGGCGCCCAGAAGGCGATTGATCTGCAGGTGCCGAATTATTACTCGGATATGTGTGATTGAAGGCTGTCTGTGGGAGCGGGCCTGCCCGCGATGTTTTGCTCGATCGCGGGCAG
>CAIRBI010000168.1 GCA_903876785.1 uncultured Gammaproteobacteria bacterium | reverse complement strand
TGTGAATGCCGTCGGGGGCATTCATGCCGAGATGGGACCTGGCCGAATCGCCGTGCCGGAGCAGATCATCGACTACAGTTGGGGACGCGAACATACTTTCTTTGCCGAAGGGCTGGATACCGTCACGCACATCGACTTCACCTCTCCTTATGACGAGACCTTGCGGCAACTGCTGATCAAGAGTGCTGGCGCGCAAGGCGTCTGGCCGTATGGCGTTTACGCGTGCACCCAGGGGCCACGTCTGGAGACGGCGGCAGAGGTCGCGCGACTGCGCCGTGATGGCTGTGACATGATTGGCATGACGGGAATGCCGGAGGCCGCGCTGGCGCGAGAGCTTGGGTTGCGTTATGCGTGTCTGGCAGTGTCAGTCAATTGGGCCGCCGGGCTGACGGAGGAAAGCATCACCATGGAATCGATTGGTGCGGTGCTGCGCTCCGCGATGGGCTCTGTGCTCGGCATCATCGAACGCGCCGTGGCGCATCGTGCCGAGGTCAAGGAAGGGCAGGCGTGACCGGCGCTTCCACTGCTGTGTCGAGCGCAATCGGTGGTGGCGGGGTGTACGGGGTGATCTGCACCAGCACGCCGAGCGCCGGATGATCCAGATAGTGTAATTCTTGTTCGCGTATCTCGCGGACTTCCCGAAGTTGCACGATTCTGTTGACGAAGTACTCCGTCTGCAGTTCTTCAATCACCGCATCCGTTTCTACAAGCGTTCCAGGCAGCACGGGGAGTACCCAGTCCTCGATACTGTCATCCTGGATTCCAAAGCTGCCAAGCCAGAGGTTGCCATTGAGGACCACGCGATCCCCTGCGTTGTTGAAATAGAGGGTGACGCTGCCTTCCAGCTCTCTGTGCTCATTGAACTGGCGTCCCCCGACGATACCGATTGCCATTGCTTCGCTGCGGCGCGTCATGGGTTGGCGCCAGGCATTGTGCGCGAGAATGCGGTACTGGGCTGACTGATTCAATGCCCGATTGGTGGCCCCGAATTGATGCGCTTCGGAAGGCAGGATCAGGAAGGCTTCGCGCGCAAAATCCGGCATGCGAAAGCTCTCTGCCGGAGCGAACGGCAGCGGGCCGACAACTGCGGGAACCGGGATGGGAGCGATGCTGGAGGGCTGGCCAGCAAGTGGGGGTGTCGCTGCAAGCGGGCGGTTGGCTGCAATACCTGGCGGTGCAATATTCGCAGGTGGATTGAGAGCGGTGTCTGCAGTGACCAGGTCAGGGTTCAGCACTGTCCAGTCAGACAGTTGCAGGAAATCACTTATGCTGTGCAGGCGCTGCAAGCGTTCGGGAAATCCGAGGCTCAGCTTTTCGGGAGACCACAGTTCCTGTTCAGGATCGCTGTTCTCGTTCGCGAAGACCGTCATTTCAATCTGATACCAGCGCTCAGGAGCTGCGCTGGCCTCGGCGGCTGTGCTCGATTGCGCCAGCGTCAGACTGCCCAGCAGGAGCGGGAGTGCGAGTAGCCGTTGAGTCAGGTGCGATCTGTTCATGAGAGTCGTGTCATCTGGTGCTGTGTGCTATGGGTCTGGTGCATGGAGTCGAAAACAAGGGTTGCAGTGTATGGGCTCATGCCGTCATCTTCAATTGCCCAAGCATGCTGTTGATAAATTCGATGCGCTTGTCGCCTGCAGCAGCGTTGTGTGTGAACTGCAGCTGTGCTGGTCCGGTCAGCTTGTAGAGTCGAGGCTGCTGTTGCACCAGTTGCACGATGGAGCGGGGATCGACGCGCGTGTTCTGCGCGAACGAGAGCTTGCCGGTGACGGTATTGGCGTCGATCTTGCTGATGCCCATGTTTTGCGATCGCAATCGTAAAGAGGTCAATTTGAAGAGTAGCTTGGTCTGTTCTGCGAGCAGTCCGAAGCGATCTATCATTTCTATCTGCAGCTCGGTGAGCTCATCGTCGGTCTTCGCTCCCGCGATGCGCTTGTACATGATGAGGCGGGTATGGATGTCCGGCAGATAGTCCTCGGGGATCAGCGCCGGGATGCGCAGATTGACCTCGCTGCTGGCATTCTGCAGGGCAGCCTCGATGTTTGGTGTACGCCCTTCGCGAATGGCTTTGACTGCTTCCTCCAGCATTTCCGTGTAGAGGGTGAAG
>CAIRBI010000167.1 GCA_903876785.1 uncultured Gammaproteobacteria bacterium | reverse complement strand
GAAGCCAGTGGCAATCAACTCGAATATACGCGAACTGCTTTGACGTGGTGGATCGGGGATTCACTGGGAATCATCATTGGATTTTCCCTTATCCTCACCCTCTATCGAGTCTTCTTCATCGGTAGAAACCCCGCTTTCTTTCTTAACCAGATATTGGTGATTGCAATCGGACTATTGCTTTCCGTTATCCTCTACTCGTTCAGTCTTGAAGTTCAGAGCGAGAGCGTGCGTGTCAGGTTTAACTATGTAGCTGATGTCGCTTTTCATTCGCTGGACGATGCATTTCGGGAGCTAACGCAACATCAACGTGTTTTAGTCTCCCAGATCGAGAGGGAACCGGAATTGAGCCGCGCCCGTTTCCGAGAATTGACGATCAATGATACGACTGGAGAGTATCGAGTTCGGGGGCTTCAGGCGATCTCTTGGAATCCCCTCGTACGTCGCGAGGAGCGTCTGGAATTCGAGCGACAAGCGTTGTTACGAGGAGTGGACAACTTCCAGATTACTGAGCTGGACGCTGAAAATCGCCAAGTCACTTCCGCAGAGAAGGATCGCTATGTCACTGTCCTTTATATCGAACCCAATGAAGCCAATAAGTCTGCTGTGGGCTTTGACATTAATTCTGAACCTGTGCGCCGTGAAGCGATAGACATCGCGTTACAACTGAACGCGCCGGCAACGACCGCTCCAATCGAACTGGTGCAGGGAAGCGCTGGATTGAACTCCAAGGGAGCTCTCGTGCTGTGGCCTGTGCGGACGAACTCGCCATTGATTGACATGGAACGCGGGGTCATTGGCTTTGTTGCGGCAGTGGTGAACTTCGGCAGTCTGCTGGGTGAAGCGGGAAACAATCTGATCGCTGAGGCAAACGTCGTGATCACGGACGTCACCGACCTGGGCAGTCCTGTAACGCTCTACAGCAATGCCCGCGATCCAGCTGTGGAGCATGATCGAGTGCCATACGCTATCCAGAACATAGCCCGAAGCACTGAGATTGAAGCGCAAGGCCGCCGCTACAGGGTCGCCGCAGCCCCCAGCGACGCATTCCTGACTGCCAACCTGAGTCCGATTCCAAACACACTGCTTTCTGTCGCGCTGTTGCTCACATTCGCGTCAAGCCTGCTCTACTTCCAGTGGCTTAGGACAACGTATGCGCGTGAGGAGTCCCACTACCGTCTCTCACGGATCATGGATAGTGCGCATGAAGCCATCATAATCATTGACTCCAAAGGCTTCGTAACGGAATGGAACGCAGCTGCTGTTGGGATGTTTGGCTATGAAATGCAGTTCGCCATAGGCCGACGGCTTTCTGATCTGATAATCCCTGCGCAGTTCATTGCCAAACACAATCTGGCCATGCAGACCCTTTCTACGCACTCTCCGCACTCTCCGCACTTCGAGAGTCATGTAATCAATAAGGTCTCGGTAATAACAGCCAGGAGAGCCAACGGTGAATTATTCCCAGTGGAGCTTTCAGTCCGAGCAGTCCTTTTGCGTGGCGGGCTTGAGTACGTTGGCCTGATTAGAGATATCAGTGAAAGACAGCGCAGTGAGGCTATCCTCAGGGAGTCGCAAAAGCTCGAGGCCATAGGTCAGCTGACGGGTGGACTCGCCCACGATTTCAATAATCTCCTCGGTATCGTCATCGGCAACCTGGAACACCTGGCCAACCTGAAATTGGAACCCGATAAAGACCAAAGTATCAACAATGCACTGGATGCGGCGCTGCGTGCGTCCATGGTGACCACATCGCTAATGGCAGTGGCACGTCGTCAAAACCTGGAGATTGCAACACTCGACATCAACGCGGAAATTACCGGACTTCTGCCTCTGATTGAATCCACTCTTGGTAAAAGAATTGATCTGACACTGCGTCTCGCAGAGGGTCACTTGCTCGCGAGACTTGACCACAGCGGTTTTAGCAACGCTATTATCAATCTGGCCATCAATGGCAGGGATGCCGTAAATAACTCCCTACAGCGCTGCCTGACGATAGAGACAAAGCTCGAGGTTGTGGAGGCTGCAGCCTTCGATCTGACTCCTGGCAAATACGCCGTCATCAAGGTCACCGATACAGGCTGTGGAATGACGCCCGATATTTTGGCCAGGGCGTTGGAGCCGTTCTATACAACGAAGCAGCGGGGGTTAGGGACGGGGCTGGGGCTGTCGATGGTTTACGGTTTTGCCAGACAGCTTCTGGGTACTGTCAGGATTGAGAGCAAGGTTGCGCTGGGGACCACCGTAAGCATCTACCTTCCCACGACTCAAGGCGCCCAACAATTTCCACAGCCTCAGGACCCGACATTGTCCGGAAGCGCCTATGGCAACAATGCCGCACAAGCACTCCGTATATTGGTTGTTGAGGATGAGCTATTTCTGCGCAAATTGACTTGCAGGTTACTGACGGATTTCGGTCACATCGTTATAGAGGCGGAATCGGCGGACGTGGCGGCTACCATTCTGGATGACCAGGAATTCGATGTTCTTTTTACCGACATTGCCATGCCCGGCAAGCTGGATGGTGTTGCGCTGGCGAATCTCGTCACCGAGAAGTACCCGAATAAAAAAATTGTAGTCACGACGGGATTCTTGGACGAAGCCAGTCGTTCGGCGCTCCGCTCGAATTGGGAAATTCTCAACAAGCCTTACCGAAGAGAGACGTTGAAGGCGGTATTGCAAAGCTTATCAAGAAGCAGAGACTTCTAGAGGGCGGTGCCATTGGTCCCGGCTTTGCGGTCAGGCCGACAGGCTGAAGCGAGACTTCGCAAATCTTTCTTCTGCCACCTCTCTAAAGTGTAAATATATGTATCAAAAATCACGCTTGTCTTGAGGAATATCTTTCAATATCAGCCTTCTGGGTAGATCAAGGCAGATCAAGGCAAAAAAGTCAAAATACCCGAACTTCTCAAAAGTACTGTAGATTGTGGCCCCATCTTGAAAATTACATGACAGCCGTTTGTAGAAGATACTTATGAATATATTCAAGCGCACCCTCTGCCTAATGGTGTTAAACCTGACGAGCGGTGGAAGCTTGCTGGCAGCAGGTCTTGATGAAGCGGAGGTTTGTCCGCCAGCGCATCTGCCTCTGGTGGCCAGCATCCCCATAAGCGACTTTCAGGGATTGTCTGCGGCAAATGTCGATGTTGCGCTGGCGTCGAGAGAAGATATGACGCTGGCCGGTATCGCCTATCCTGACACCTTGAAGTCGCTGCGAATCAACGACGATTTCTCTATACCAGGGGCACCAGTCATTCGAATTTCTGCGTGCAACCCGGGCGATCATTTGTCGCTGCGCTTCCTGATTGATTTTCGCTGGCCTTCCGGGCGTTTGCTAAAGGAGTACAACATTGCTCTCGGTGTTGTAACGGATGGAAACTTCGAGGATGGAGAGGAGCCTGCCGATGTGACGCTGCAAGAATTGAGCTCAGCGGCCCAGGTAATTGAAATACAGCCGCCCCTTCATCAGGATACAACCTACAGAGTGAGCCCCGGAGACACGCTATGGTCCATCGCCAAAACAATGCAGCATGGCTTGCCGATTGACACTCTGGTGGTAGAGATCGTGCGGATGAACCCTGCTGCTTTCATCAATGGAAAGCCCGATCTTCTCAGGGCGGACGCAATATTGCGAATACCGTGACCACGAACGAGGATTCGTTGCCGGTTTCCGCGATGGGGCAATAATGGGTCAGCCGATCCAGTAATACCGTATTCATCTTGGCATCCCCGAACACACTGGCCCATTTGGCAAAGCCCAGATTGGCGGCGATCATCATCCTGGTGCGCTCATACAACTTTGAGGCCATTGGTTTTATTGTGAGGTGTGGCGCTCACCGAATTATTCGGGTTTGATCTTGCAGGTGTTCTTGCCAGTGACGCTGAGACTGTCACGCCTCGATCAGGAAATTGCGCATCATGCCCATGTCCTCGTGTTCGAGGATGTGGCAGTGATACAGATAAATGCCCGTGTGGGTCTTGAAACTCATCAGCACCCGCACCTGTTCGCCGGGCAGCACCAGCACCACGTCCTTGAGGCCGACATCGGTGAAGCCGGCACTCAGACTCTGGTGCAGCGCGTCGGCCTGACCACTGCGGGTGCGCGAGAGCACTCGGAACTGCACGTTATGCACGTGCATCGGGTGGGCCATGTTCATCATCATGCCCATCCCGCCCCCTCCGCCCATGCCACCCATGCCGGCATCGTTGGCGAACTCCCAGACTTCGGTGGTGCCCACGCGCACTCTTTCATCGTCAGTCACTTCATCCATCGCGCCGAACACGCGGTTGTTGAGGGTGACCTGGCCCATGCGCATCGCCATCTGGATACGGCGTGGACTCTCGCGATTCACGGCGTCCTGCAACTCCAGCGCAGGGAAGCGTGACAGCACTGTGGGGGCAGCGACGGGCACTGCCTCGCCACTGTCCGCAGCAAAGGTCGCTACGATGCGCGCGTTATCCATCAATGCCGGTGTGATGTGCAGAGGCGTGAGATGTTCGAGCGCAGGTGAGTAGCTCTCGGCCAGCAGGCTGACAGTCTCGCCAGCGGCAAGGCCAGAGAAATCCACCCACACCTCGGCGCGCTCCCCGGTAGCAAGTGTGAGGCGGTCTTGCGAGACAGCCTGTTCCAATAAACCGCCGTCCGTGCCGATCAGCGTGAGCGGTTGACCGTTGCTCCAGCGCAGTTGATAGAGCGTCGCATTGGAGCCGTTGAACACGCGCAGCCGATGTGCGGTGCGGGATACTTCACGACGATATTCAACGAGGCCGTTGGTCAGCACATGGGGGCCGCGAAAGCCCATCATGAAATCGTGGCGCATGCCGCTCAGATAGACGAGCTGGCCCTCTGCGTTGAAGTTGCGATCCTGCAGCACCAGTGGCAACTCATGCGCCACTGAAGGCAGTTGTGCCGCCTGCTCTTCATCGTCATGCACGATGAAAACGCCGGTCAGACCGAGATAAACCTGCAAGCCGGTGCGCTCGTGCGGATGCGGGTGGAACCAATAGGTACCGGCGCGGGTGTCGACGGTAAATTCGTAGACGAAACGGCCGCCGGAGGGAATGGCGTACATCGGGTGACCGTCCATCGGCTGCGGCATGTGCAGGCCATGCCAGTGCACGATGGTGGCTTCGGGCAGCTCATTGCTGAAATGCACGCGCAGCTTCTGGCCCCGACGCACACGGATCACCGGGATGTGGCCGGAGCCGTCCAGATAGCTCAGCGCCTGCGGGTCGCCCTTGAGTACCCTGCCGCTGTATTGCCAGACATCGGTAGTCTGACCCGGCAGCATGCGGGCAGTGCCAGGGGCTGCCCTTAGTTCCAACTCCACATCCGGATCAAATCCCGGTGTCGCCACGGAGGCGGCAGCAGCGGCAGCCATGGCGTGATCGGCGGCCAGCAGCGGACGCGCGGCGCTCAACAACAGACTCGTGGCACCCAGCCCGGCGCCCAGACCAACAACAAACTTGCGACGTGCAATTTTCAACGATTTCCTCCAACCAGTCGGTTGTTCTTCAACTATCTGTGGGAGCGGGCCTGCCCGCGATCATGTTGAGCGCGTGCTTCAATCGCGGGCGGGCCTTTATGCCCTTTGGGTGCGCTCCCACATATAGTTGAAGAACAACCGAAGGGCTGGAGGAAATCGTTGAAAATATCGCGTCGCAAATTTGTACTTGGGCTTGGTGCTGGCATTGGCGCAGGAGGCCTGTGGTTGAGCGCCGCGCGTCCGCTGCTGGCCGCCGATCACGCCATGGCTGCCGCTGCTGCCGCCTCCG